>NZ_LZMI01000014.1:0-156476 GCF_001665475.1 Gordonia sp. 852002-51296_SCH5728562-b
ATCGACTGACCACGCCTCAACACCCGCATCACACACCCCAATCACTCAGAGTGTTGCCACGTTCCCTTGAACCCGCCACGGGATGCTGCGCCCACTCGACGGGATGCGACGCCCACTCGACTGGATGCGGCGCCCTCTCGACGCCTGCCGCCTATCGAGCTCCGTCCCCCGCTGATCGAGCCTCGCCTCCGGCCGCTGATCGAGCTCCGTCGAGATCACCGAACGCCGCAACGGCATCCGCATCGTCGAATCCCGCGACGTCGCCGATCACGACGATCGCGGGGGGCTTGAGCCCTTCGCGCGAGGCGGTCTCGCCTGCATGGGAGAGGTCGGTGCGGATGAGGCGTTGGGTCGGCAGTGATCCGTTCTCGATCATCGCGACGGGGGTGTCGCCGGGCTTGCCGCCTGCCAGGAGCGCGTCGGCGAAGACGTCGACTCGTTCGACAGCCATCATCAGCACCAGCGTTCCGCGTAGCTGTGCGAGCACCGACCAGTCGATCAGCGAATCGGGATGCCCGGGCCGGACGTGCCCAGAGGCGATCACCACCTCGTGGGTCACACCTCGATGGGTCACGGGGATGCCTGCGGAACTCGGCACGGAGATCGGGCTGGTGATGCCGGGGACCACGGTCACCGGCACGCCCGCGGCCACGCACGCCTGCAACTCTTCGAAGCCGCGACCGTAGACATACGGGTCGCCGCCCTTGAATCGCACGACGAACTTGCCCTCTTTCGCCTTCGAGGTGAGGACGTCGTTGATGGCCTCCTGCTTCATCGCCCGCCCGTAGGGCACCTTCGCGGCGTCGATGATCTCCACTTGCGGACCGAGCGAGGCCAAGAGCTCCGGCGGCGCCAACCGATCCGCGACGACGACGTCGGCAGCCATCAGCAGTTTGAGTCCGCGCACGGTGATCAGGTCGGGGTCGCCAGGGCCACCACCGACGAGCGCGACGCCCGGCGGGTGCGGTTGCTCGTCGACGTCGAGTGAGCCGTCGGCCAGTGCCCGCGAGATCGCGGCGCGCAACGCCGCCGACAGCCGGTGATCGCCACCGGCCAGTACCCCGAACTGCACGTCGCGGTGGCGACCGGAGGCCGGGGTGACAGCACTTCCCCACCGCGCTTCGTCGGCCCGCACACAGAACGTGTGCCGACGCTCCGCCTCCGCGACCACGGCTGCATTCACGTCGGGATCGTCGGTACACGCCATCGCGTACCAGGCTCCGTCGAGATCGCCGTCGACGTAAGCACGTTTGTGCACGACGACCCCGGGAAACGACTCGACGGCGGGCGTCGGGTCAAGCGCCACAACCTCGACCTGTGCGCCGGCGGCCACCAGATTCGGGAGTCGACGCTGCGCAACCGACCCACCGCCGACGACAACCACCTTGCGGCCGTGCAGATCGAGCCCGGCGAGATAGTGGACGTTGTCGCCACCGTTGTCTCTATCGTTGACGCCACTGTCTTTATCGTTGACGCCACCATGGCCTGCGGACGCATCGACTGACATGGATGCCGATCCTACCGATGCGTTGACCGCTTGGCCGGTCAGGTGGACTCGGCTCTGCCGGTCAGGCGAATCCCGGCTCTGCCGGTCAGGTGAATACCGTCTACTTCTGACAGAGTCCGCTGTACAGGGTCAGACCCTGCCCGTGGTTTTTGGCTTTGCTCCGGCCGACGGGTCCGCCCGATGGCTCTTGCACCCACGCACCGGTGCTGCTGAGTCCGGGCATGGCTTCGCTCTTGTGTGCGCTGTAACGGGTTTCGCCGTCGACGGTGAGAACTCCGTCGAGCACGTCGATATGGGCAACGGTGGCCCAGTAGGAATCGGCACTGTTGCCGACGTAGACAAGGATTTCGTCGGCGTCGGGTCCGGGCAGACCGTCGTGACCGGCACGCCCGTACCGGATCGCGACGCGGGGCCTGCCGAACTCGTCGATGGCACCGGTTCCGTTGTCGACGCTCTGATAGACGTTGACCAGCAAATCGCCATTCTCCGTCGGGCGCACCCGAACCTGTTCGGTGGCAGGCTTGTTGCCTGCCCCGGGACCGAGGCTGTCGCCGAGGTGATGCATGAACGGCCACACGCCGAGGTCGCCCTGGTGTCCGGCTTCGCCACTGATGACGACGAACTCGTTGGTCTCCTCATTGCGACAGAAGAAGTAGACGTCCAGATCGCCTGTGCCGTAACGCTTCACATGTCCCTTGCGGTCATATGTCGCGCCGCGGCCATCCCATTCGAGACCCACGGTCAGCACCCAGTTCGGATCGCCCTTGCTCTTACGCAGGTCGATGCGCGCGGTCTTGTCCGCGCTGTCCTTGGTCAGCGACACCGACACTTTCGTCATGTTGATGGCCGGCGCGGCGGGCGGCTGCGGAGTGGGCGCGGGTGCGGACGGGGCATTCGCAGCGGCTGGGACGCTCGGTGCTGTTGTGGGACTCGCCGTGCCTCCGACGGGCTCATCGACGGAGATCCCGAACTCGGTGGCCAGTGCGGCCAGCCCGCGGTCGTAACCTTGGCCGATGGCGTCGAGTTTCCAGTCCGTCCCACGGCGGTAGAAGGCCGCGATCTGCACCACGGTCTCGCTGGTGAGCGCACCGGGCATGAAGGAGAGGTCTTGCGACGCCGATGTCACCGCCGCGCTGAACTGGCCGCTCTGGCCGAACGTTGTGCCCTGGGCTTCGGTGCTGCCCACGATGACGATGCGGTCGACGTCAGCCGCCACGGCACCGAGGTCGACGTCGATCTCATCGTCGGACACCAGACGCACGCCCGGAGCCTGCGGATTGTTGAAGAAGACGAAATCGTCATCAGTACGGACCCGGCCGTTGGCGCCCAGCAGCACCGCCGATACGTCGATCGTCGGCCCGCTGCTGCGGATGCGGATCCGATAGGTGCGATCTGCCAGCGCTGTCTTGGACCCTTTGATCAGTGGGGAGCTCACACCAGCGACCGTACTGCCCGCCGGACGAGCGCTCGGAGGGGGATGGCGCCGCTCTTCGTGATCGCCACGCCCTGATCGTCGGATCTGCTCACAGTGCAGAACCCGCCGACCTTACAAAGGCAGCTCACCGACGCGCCGGACGTAGGACCACACGTCCGCGGCGGGCACCCCGAGTCGGTGTGCCGCGGACTGCAGCAACGCACCGAGGAGGATCGACGAACAGTACTCCCCTGCAGCGGAATCCGTTGCGTGGGTGCGGATCTCATTCCAACGGGTCGGGTTGTGCAACGTGGCGGCCTCGGCCATCATGATCGCTTCGTCGAAGCCCTCGGGGACGTCGCGCTGCTCCGGAGTCTCACGCTCGCACGCGCCGCAACATCCGTCGCAGTCCCGTGCCCCGGCATCGTCCGCAGGCGAGATCGCCAGTGCCAGCCTGTTGTCGATCACGGTCACGCCCCTGCCCTCGCCTTCTTGGCCTCGCGCTCGAGTGCGCGTTCGCGGGCGCGCTCGAACTTCTCGACCTTGACGTTCATCTCTTCGAGATAGTCGGCCAGCTTCTCCCGGTACATCTCACCCAGCGGGCCGAAGTCGTCGCGCTCGAAGATCCGCCACTTGCGCAGCACCGGCATGACGACTTCCGAAAGGTGTTGCGGCAGATCGTAGATGCCACCCTTGGCGATCAACACCGCATTGCGTCGGAAGTTGGGCATCGTCGCGCCGGGCATCTGGAAATTCGACACGATGCTGTAGATCGCGCACATCGCCTGATCCGGAACCAGGTCGAGGGCGCCGGCAACGACGTTGCGGTAGAAGAGCATGTGCAGGTTTTCGTCGGCGGCCACCCGCTGCAGCATGCGGTCGGCGATGGGGTCGCCGCATGCCTTGCCCGTGTTGCGGTGGCTCACGCGCGTCGCGAGTTCCTGGAAGCTGACGTAGCTCACCGCGAACAGCATGTCGAAGCTGTGGTCACGCTGACCGTCGTCCTCGGGAAGCGGATTGAATCCCGATGTCATGTGCGCCATGCGGGTCTCTTCGAGTTCCACCGGGTCGACGCCGCGGGTCACGACGAGGTAGTCGCGCATCACCGTCGAGTGGCGCATCTCCTCGGCGGTCCAGCGCCCCACCCAGAAACCCCAGGCGTCGTCCAGGGAGAAGTTCTCCGCGATCACCCGGTGATACGACGGCAGGTTGTCCTCGGTCAGCAGATTGGTGATCATCGCAGCCTTCGCGACATCGGAGAGCTGCGACTGCTCCGGATCCCAGTCGACGCCGCCGAGAGCAGCGAAGTTGCGCCCCTCGTCCCAGGGCACGTAGTCGTGTGGATGCCAGTCCTTGGTCATCTTCATGTGCCGCTCGACCTCGGTCTCGCACACGGGAAGCAACTCCCGCAGCAGATCCGATCCGGTCATTCCGGTGTCGCTGGTTGCTGGCCCGATGAGGCTCGTCACTGTCTCTCCTCGTCTCGTCGTCGACGCCGCGCGTGGCGGTGCGTCGTCGGATTGCGCTCGGCCCGACCACCGACCTCCCCCGACAGATACCCACTCTCGCGTGTGACGCAGGGGGCGTGAGTGAGACCAAAGTCCCGAGTGGATGGGGACCGACGTCGCGTGCTCGAGTGCGACCTGCGGTAATTTCGGTGCATGCATTCCGAAGGTCAGCCGGCTCCCGCAGCGTCAGATCCCACGGCATCGGTTCCTCCCTCGCCGGACGCGTCGAGCGTTCGCGTCTTTCTCGTCGACGACCACGAGTTGGTGCGTCGAGGTCTGCGTGACCTGCTCAGCACCGCCGACGACATCGAGGTGGTCGGCGAGGCCGCATCGGTCGGCGAGGGTCGCGTCGGCATTCTCGCCGCCAAACCCGATGTCGCGGTCCTCGACGTCCGGCTCCCCGACGGCAACGGCGTCGAATTGTGCCGCGATGTGCGTGCCGCCGAACCCGAGATCCGCTGCCTCATGCTCACCAGTTACGCCGACGACGACGCACTGCTCGCCGCGGTCCTCGCGGGTGCATCCGGCTTCGTGCTCAAGCAGATCCTCGGCCATAACCTGATCGCGGCGGTGCGCACCGTCGGACGGGGCGGCTCCCTGCTCGACGACCGTTCGACCGCAGCACTGCTCGCCAAGCTGCGCGACGGGAAGAACAAGCCGTCCGACCCTCTCGCAGAACTCACCCATCAGGAGCGCGAGGTGTTCAACCTCATCGGCGACGGGCTGACGAACCGTCAGATCGCGCAGCGAATGTTCTTGGCGGAGAAGACGATCAAGAACTACGTCTCACGTATCCTCGCCAAGCTCGACATGCAACGACGCACCCAGGTCGCGGTGATGGCGACCAAGATCCGCGACGGCAAGGCCTGAGCCACTAGGCGAGCGGCACCGACCAGGTCAGCGTCGTCCCCGACGAACGGCCCGGTGCCACACGAGGATTGGTGACGACGGTGAAGGTTCCGTCGCATTCCTCTGCGCGGCGCGTGAGGTTCTCCAGGCCCCGATAGGTGACGTCGGTACCGATGCCCACCCCGTCGTCGGTGATCTCCACCGACAGCACGTCGTCGGCACTCACCGACACCGAGATGTGCTCGGCGTGTGCGTGGCGCAGCGCATTCGACAGTCCCTCGCGCAGCACGGCATCGATGTGTGGCCCCAGCGTGTCGGGGACAACCGTGTCGACGGGGCCGTCGAATTGCACGCTCGGCGCGATCGGCGCGTGGACCGAGAGTTCGGACACGATGTCGAGGACACGACGCCGCAACGTCGCGGTGTCGTGGTGTCCGGAGACGGTCTGCAGGTCGAAGATCGAGGTGCGGATCTGCGCGATTGTGCGGTCGAGGTCGGTCATCACCTGTTCGAGCCGCTCGGCACGCGCGGCGTCGTCGAATCGTCCCACCGAACCGGTGCCACCTGCCGCGAGCATGGTCTGTATCGACATACCGATCGCGAACAGTCGCTGGATGACGTGGTCATGCAGGTCGCGGGCGATTCTGTGGCGGTCGGAGAGCACCTCGAGGTCGCGCGCGACCTGCTGTTGCTCCGCGTACACCATCGCCAACGACGCTACTTCGGAGACTCCGGCGAGACCCGACGCCTCCTCGGGCTCCCACACCGGCTCGTCGGCATGCGTGATCACGATCCATCCGAACGCCCCCGAGGCGCGCGCCAGCGGCTGCACCGTCGCCCAGCGGGCGCCGCGTCGGCCGAGAGCGGGCGAGAGATCGGCTATCGGCACGATCGACATCCCCGTCCCCGCCGGCGCCGAGAAGTCCGCGGGATCGATCTTGAGCGGGCCGCCGGTGTGACCGCTGAGCACGATGTCGTCGCCGCTGTCGGTCTCGTCGCTCAGGATGAGGACGTCCGTGGCACCGACCAGGTCCGCCACATCTGTACACATCCGAGACAGCGTGTCCTCCAACGCAATTCCCGAGAGCGGCTCGGAGCCACGACGCACCAGCACCTGCATCCACCGCTGCCTCGTGCGTGAGCTCTCGAACAACTGCGCATTGTCCACGGCGATTCCGGCGGCTACCGCGAGCACCGCGATCAGCGCCTCGTCGAGCGCCGAGAACTCGTCGGCGCCACGCTTCTCGGTCAGGTAGATGCGGCCGAAGTTGGAGCCGCGGATGATGATCGGAGCACCGAGGAACGTCGTCATCGGCGGATGGTTCGGCGGAAAGCCCACCGACGCAGGGTGTTTCGCCAGATCCGGGATGCGCAGGATGTTGGGGTCGTTGATCAGGACCCCGAGCACGCCCTTGCCGACCGGCAGCGACCCCATCACCGACCGCTCTTCCGGAGTGATCCCCGTGTACACGAACTCCGACAACCCTCCGTCGGGACCGCGCACACCCAACGCGCCGTAGCGAGCGTCGACGACTCCGACGGCGACCTCGACGATCCGCTGGAGGGCTTCGTCGAGATCAAGTCCTTGCCCGACAACGAGCACGGCCTCGAGCAGATCACGCAGGATCGCCGGATCGTTGACGCCGTGTTCGCGCAGGATCTCGAGCACCTGCGCAACCTTGCTCCCCGCCATCACATCTCCTTCGACTCGCAGGCGTGCACAAACCGCGCGATGGACGCCGGCACCGCCGCCGGGTGGACGTGCAGATACGACGCGTGGACATTCGACGTCGCCACGCCGTGCACACCCGGCGCGCCGTGATGGTCACGCCACGCCCACGCAGGCGAACCCGCGTCGAGTTCGACGACGCTGCGGTGGAATTCGTGACCGGTGACCCGTTCACCCGCCCGGTAGAGCGCCGAATCCGACACCGCCACGGCGTCGCGATATCCGAGGGTGAGCGAGGGGCCGAATCGGCCGACCGCATCGATGACGCCGGTCATCGGATACCCGTCGAGTTCCCGCGTGAGGTACAGCAGACCCGCGCACTCACCGTGAATGGGTCCGCCTGCGCGGTTCAGCGCCGCGATGTCTTCTCGCAGTTCATGATTGGCCGCCAGTTTGTCTGCGTGTTCCTCGGGGAATCCACCTCCGACGACGAGTCCTGCTGTGCGCTCGGGCAATCGGTCGATGAGCGGATCGAACTCGACGACCTCGGCGCCTGCCGCGCGTAACAGCTCCGCGTGCTCGGCGTACCCGAAGGTGAACGCGGCACCCGCAGCGATCGCGACGACGGGATTGCCAGAGTGGTGACCTGCGCATTGCGCGCCCCCTCCCGCGTCTGCGATGGCGTCGACCGCCGACCACGGCTCCGACAGCGTGGCGCCTCCCGATTCCGCGAGCGCGACGATCGCCTCGAGATCCAGTGCTGCGCCGACCATCTCCGACATCGCGTCGACAGCTTCGACGGCCTCGACCGACCTCTCCGCGGCGGGGATCAGCCCCAGGTGGCGAGAGGGCACCTGAAGGCGCGAGTCCCGACGCAAGACCCCGAGGACGGGCATCCCGACTCGCGCACACGCCTGTCGCAGCACCGCCTCGTGTCGCGGGGAGCCCACCCGGTTGAGCACGACACCTGCGATCCGCACCGACGGCTCGTAGCCGACGAAGCCGTGGAGCAGTGCGGCTAGCGACTGACTGTGACCCGCGGCGTCTACGACGAGAACGACCGGTGCGTTCAGCAGTGTGGCGACATGCGCGGTCGAACCCATACCGATCGGGTCCATCTCGGCGGCATCGTCGGCGGTGATCCTGCCGTCGAAGAGTCCCATGACTCCCTCGATGACCGCGATGTCGGCGTCGGCAACTCCGGCCGCGAACAGGGGCCCGATCAGGTCGGCTCCGACCAGGTTGGGATCGAGGTTGCGACCGACACGTCCCGCGGCGACCGCGTGATAGCCGGGATCGATGTAGTCGGGGCCGACCTTGAACGGCGCGACGCGACGCCCCGCCCTGCGTAGCGCGCCGATCAACCCGGTACTCACGGTGGTCTTACCGCTACCCGACGATGGCGCGGCCACGACCACTGCGGGGATCGACGTCATGTCGCCCTCGCCACGCGGCTCACCACTCGATTCCCTTCTGGCCCTTGCGTCCAGCATCCATCGGGTGTGCGACCTTGCGCATCTCGGTCACCAGGTCGGCGGCGTCGACCAGCGCGGCGGGAGCACGACGTCCGGTGATCACCACGTGTTGGCGACCGGGTCGGTCGACGAGTGTGCGTACGACCTCGTCGGTGTCGATCCATCCCCAGTCGAGGGGGTAGGTGAACTCGTCGAGCACGTAGAAATCGTGCTGCTCCTCGGCGAGACGACGGGCGATCTCGTCCCAACCGGACCGTGCAGCCGCGGCGTGGTCGTCGGCGACGTCGGCATTGGCGCGCAGCCACGACCAGCCCTGCCCCATCTTGTGCCATTCGACGGGCCCGCCGATGCCCTGTTCGTTGTGGATCTCGCCGAGCGCGGCCATCGCCGACTCTTCTCCCACACGCCATTTGGCGCTCTTGACGAACTGAAAGACCGCCACCCGCAGGCCGGCGTTCCATGCGCGCATGGCCATCCCGAACGCCGCCGTCGACTTTCCTTTGCCGTCACCGGTGTGCACGGCGAGTACCGGCTGTTGTCGACGCTGCCGCGTGGTCAACCCATCGTCGGGGACCGTCTGCGGAACACCCTGGGGCACAGTAACTCTCCTACTCTCGCGCGGATTCGGATCAGGCGGCCGACGCGCGCGACGGGCGCCGGTCGGTCACGGGAACCGACAACGCCGCCACCGACAGGTCGTCCATCCGCATCATCTGCGCTCCGAGGCGCACGGCAAGATCCGCGGCGAGTCCGAGCCGGACCACGCCCTGCTCACAATCGACGACGACACTGTCGATACCGTCGCGCCGAATTCGCTGCGCCGCAACGGATGCGCGCCCCGCAGCGTCGGGTCCCGCGGTGGCCCTGCCGTCGGTCAGCACCACGAGCAGCGGTCGACGTCGGGGCTCGGCACGGCGGGCACGCTCGATGACACGCTGTGCCTCGATCAGCCCTTCCGCCAACGGGGTTCGGCCACCGGTTCTGATGTCGGCGAGCCGTCGCACAGCGATATCGACGGATTTCGTCGGCGGCACGGCAAGTTCTGCACGCGATCCGCGCGCCACGATCACCGCGACCCGATCGCGCCGGGTGTACGAATCGCGCAGCAGGTCAACGCATAGGCGGCTCACGGCGGCCAGTCGCCTGCGTGCCGTCATCGACCCGCTCAGGTCGACGACGAACACCACCAGATTGCCCTCCTGCCCGATGCGTTGTGCCCCACGAAGATCGACCGGTGCGACCGATAACCTCTCGGGCATCGTCGATACCTCGGAGGTGGCCACCGAGCGACCTGCGGCGCGCAGCACTGTCCCGAAGAGATGAATGGGCCCACCGTGCGCGAAGTCGGTGTCGGACACGGTGTGTCCACGACGACTCCGTGCGCGTGAGCGCTTACCCGGATCGCCATCGCCGACGCCGTCGGCCCGCAGGCGACGCATGCGCACACCGGAGCTCGACGCCGCGGTGCCGAACATCTGGCCGCGCGGCGGCTGCTGCGACTGCCCGGACACTTCCTGCTCGACCGGCTCGTCACTGGAATCCTGTTGTGGGCCAGCGGGATCTGAGTCAGCGGGGGACCCGTCGAACTCCTCGCGCCGCTCGGGCGCGGGAGCACCGTCGGGCCCATCCGGGTCGGGCTCCGGCTCGTCCGGTGGACCCGCGGCGTCGTCGCCTGCCGACAGCGCGTCGTCGAGTTGCTGCTCGGACATGCCCGACTCGTCGAAGGGATCTCGTCGACGACGATGCGGCAGAGCGAGTTCGACGCCGACGCGCACATCCTCCTCGGTCACCGACGTGGCCCCGCGCAGTGCCGCGTGTGCGGCCGCGGTGCGCGCGACGACGATGTCGCCGCGTAGGCCGTCGACGTCGAGGTGTGCGCAGATGCCTGCGATGCGTCGTAGTTCTCGTTCGCTGATCTCGACGCTCCCCACGGACCCGCGCGCGGCGGCGATCCGGTCGGAGAGTACCCGCTCGTCGTCGGCGTACCGTTCGACGAAGCGATCGGGGTCGGCGTCGAAGTCCATCCGGCGTCGAACGACCTCGACACGCTCGTCGACCTCACGCGCCGCGGTGACGTCGACGGCCAGCCCGAATCGGTCGAGCAGTTGCGGACGCAGTTCTCCCTCTTCGGGATTCATCGTTCCGACGAGTACGAAGTCGGCCGCCTGGGTATGTGAGACGCCGTCGCGTTCGATGGTCACCCGTCCGCTGGCCGCGGCGTCGAGCAGCACGTCGACGAGGTGGTCGGCCAGAAGGTTGACCTCGTCGATGTAGAGCACTCCCCCGTCGGCACGGGCAAGCAGGCCAGGCGTGAACACGGCCTCGCCGTCGCGCAGTACGGCCGTCAGATCCAACGAGCCGACGACGCGATCCTCGGTGGCACCGATGGGGAGTTCGACGACCCTGCCCGCCGACGACGCGCTGACACCCTCGTGTGCCGAGCCCTCATGTGCGATCAGTGGTCCGAGTCCGCGCACGATGGTCGATTTCGCTGTCCCCTTCTCGCCGCGGATCAGCACACCACCGATACCCGGCGACACCGCACACAGGATCAACGCCAACTTCAGCCGCTCCTGCCCGACGACCGCGCTGAACGGATACCGGGCGGGTATGGCGGCGGTGCTCGCCGGAGCGGCGACAGCGTGCCTGCCGCTCATGAGCGCACGTTTCTGGCATGCCGGATCATCGAGACGTGCGGGATGCCGTCCTCCAGGTACTCCTCGCTGTCGACGACGAAACCGAACTTCGCGTACATGTCGATGAGATAGCTCTGCGCCTCGATACGGCACGGATGCTCACCGACCTCGGCGAGCGCTGTCTCGATGAGACGCGCGGTCATGCCCTCGCCTCTGCGAGAACGGTCGGTGCACACGCGCCCGATCCGATACAGCTCGCCGTCACCGGGCGCCCCGGAATCCTCCAGGAGCCGCAACGTCGCGACCACACGCCCCTCGTCGTCGGACACCCAGAGCTGGCGGGTGGCGGGTTCGAGATCCCGACCGTCGAGCTCCGGGTACGGACAGGACTGCTCGACGACGAAGACGTCGACGCGCAATCGCAGGATGTTGTACAGCGTCTCGACGTCGAGGTCGGCCGTGTAACTGCGATGAAGCTGCCCAGAGGTCATGGTGTCGTGACTATCACACCGACAGCACGCACGTCACAACTCAGCCTGCCGGCGCGGGCTCGACGTCGGCGTCGGCCGGAGCATCGACGGTATTGCGACGCAGTTCGAGACTGTTGCTGGTCCAATCCCAGACCTGGTGGAACAGGTCGGCGTTGTCGGAGAGCTTCTTGCCGAACGACGGGATCATCTCGGTGAGCTTCGGCGTCCAGCGCTCGAAGTCGGCCGGGAAGCACTGCTCGAGCACCGAGAGCATCGCCGGAACCGCCGTCGACGCACCGGGCGACGCGCCGAGCAAACCAGCGAGCGTGCCGTCTCCGGCAGCGACGACTGCCGTGCCGAACTCGAGCTTTCCGCCGACACCATCTTTGTTCTTACGGATAACCTGCACGCGCTGACCTGCGGTGATCAGCTCCCAGTCGTCGCCGATGGCGCGGGGCACGAACTCCCGCAGGGTGTCGACGCGGTCGGCGGAGCTCGCGGCGAGCTCGCCGATGAGGTACTTGAGCAGACCGAATTCCTGCGGTGCGATCGAGAGCATCGGCAGCACGTTGCCGGGCTTGACGGTGCTCAGCAGGTCCGTCATCTTGCCGCTCTTGAGGAACTTCGGCGACCATCCGGCGTACGGCCCGAACAGCAGACCCTGGCGATGGTTGATGACACGGGTGTCGAGGTGCGGCACCGACATCGGCGGCGCGCCGACGGCAGCCTGGCCGTACACCTTGGCGTGGTGCTCTTCGATGAGCTCGGGATTGTTGCAGCGGAAGAACTCGCCCGAGACCGGGAAGCCGCCGAAGCCCTTGGCTTCCTTGATGCCGGACTTCTGGAGCAGGTGCAGCGCACCGCCGCCCGCGCCGACGAACACGAACTTGGCGTGCACGGTCCACTTCTCGCCGGTACGGACGTTGCGTACCTTGACGATCCAGCTTCCGTCGGACTGCTTGCTCAGGTTGGTCACGGAGTGACCGAAGTAGATGTCGCCACCCTTGCCCACAAAGTTGAGGAGCTTCTGGGTGAGCGAACCGAAGTCGACGTCGGTGCCCTCGGTGAACCAGTTCAACGCGACCGGATCGGAGAAGTCACGACCCTGCGACATCAGTGGGAGTCGCGCGCTGAACTCGCCCGGATCGGTGATGTACTCCATGCCCTCGAAGAGAACCTCCTTCGAGAGCGCGTCGTAGCGCTTGCGGAGGTAGTCGACGCCCGCGTCGCCGTGAGTGAAGCTCACGTGCGGAATCGGATTGATGAACTCCGAAGGGCGGGAGATGATGTCGTTGTCGACCGCGTAGGCCCAGAACTGTCGAGAGACCTGGAACTGCTCGTTGATGGCGATCGCCTTGGTGATGTCGACGCCACCGTCTGCGGTCTTCGGGGTGTAGTTGAGCTCGCACAACGCCGAGTGGCCGGTGCCCGCGTTGTTCCACGGGTCACTGCTCTCTCCGGCCGCGGCATCGAGCCGTTCGAAGAGGCTGATCGTCCAGTCAGGCTGCACCTGCCGCAGCAGCGCACCGAGGGTGGCACTCATGATGCCGGCGCCCACGAGCGCAACGTCCGTCTTGATCACCGATTCAGACAACTCGGACCCCACTTCAGACTCCACTCGACAACACTGTCTTGTGTTGCGGAGGACGAATCCTCGTCCACGTCGACCATTGTTCCCCATGAGTGTGTGTGCGCCCGAATCGCCTCCGCCAAGTGTGGGCCGGATGACACTTGCGTGCGCGCGTCGCACGCGCCTTTACAGTGGAAATCGTGACTGTGTCCCCAGAGTCGGCCGCTCGGCAGTCGACCTCCTCGGTGCAAGACGGTTCCGCTGACCGCGATTCCGGTTGGCAACCCGACGGTTTCCTCGACCACTACGAGGTGCGGACGTTTGACCTCGGTCCCGACCCGGACGGCGAGGGTTCCATCACCGCGACCCTGGTTCGCAAGCCGACCGCCCCGGCGGCCGCAACCAAGGGCGCCGTCCTCTACGTCCACGGATTCACCGACTACTTCTTTCACGAGCCCCTCGCCGATCACTTCCACGACCGCGGGTACGCGTTCTACGCGCTGGATCTACGCAAATGTGGACGGTCCCTGCTCGACGGGCAGACTCCGCATTTCGTCCGCGACCTCGCGGCCTACGACCTCGAGCTCGGACTCGCACTCGACGCCATCGCCGACGACTTCACCCCTGACACGCCGGTCCTGGTCGCCGCGCACTCGACAGGCGGGTTGATCACCCCGCTGTGGCTCGATCGGCTCCGCGCCACATCGCCCGAGCGCCACGCACGCGTGTCCGGGCAGCTGCTCAACAGTCCGTGGCTCGACCTGCAGGGCAAGCCCGTGCTGCGCACCTACCCGGTGACAATGCTCATCAAAACCCTTGCAGCCGTGCGGCCGTTCGAGACACTCACCCGCGAACTCTCGGCGGCGTACGGAGAGAGCCTGCATGTCGACTCCCACGGAGAGTGGGCATACGACCTCACGAAGAAGCCACTCGGCGGCTTCCCTGTCACGTTCGGATTCCTCAACGCGGTCCGCTCGGGTCAACGCCACCTTCATCACGGCATCGACGTCGGAGTGCCGACGCTCGTATTGCGCTCGGACGCAACGAAGTTCGCCAAGAAGTATTCACCCGCCGTCGATGCGGCCGACGTCGTTCTCGACGTCACGCAGATCGCGCAGTGGAGCGGCAGCCTCGGCGGTCACGTCACGATCGCCCCCATCGCCGGTGCACGCCACGACGTGTTTCTGTCCGTCGAGTCGGCGCGCACACAGGCCTACACCGAGGTCGATCGGTGGCTCGACACCATCGTCGACCCCTCTCCCGCGAGGAGCGCATCGTGACCGCATCACACGACACCCGATCAGCCACGCAGACAGTCGATCTCGCCATCATCGGGAGCGGAAGCGGTAACTCGATTCCCGACGACCGCTTCGCCGAGAAGCAGATTGCCATCTTCGAGGAGGGCATCTACGGCGGCACCTGCCTCAATGTCGGGTGCATCCCGACGAAGATGTTCGTCTACCCCGCAGAGATCGCCGACATCGCCTCCGACGGTGACCGTTTCGGCGTTCATTCCCGGGTCGAGGGCGTCGACTGGCCGGCGATTCGCGACAGGGTGTTCGGGCGGATCGATCCCATCTCGACCGGCGGGCTGCAGTACCGCGAACTCGAATGCGACAACATCACCGTGTACGACTCGCACGTCGAATTCGACGGCCGCGACGACGACGGGCTGTACCGACTCGTGACCGCCGACGCGTTGGTACTCGCCCGCGAGGTGGTGATCGCGGCGGGTTCACGTCCGGTGATACCGGCGGGCATCACCGAGTCGGGCGTCACCTACCACACGAACAACGACGTGATGCGACTCCCCGACCTTCCGCGACGCATGATCATCCTCGGAAGTGGTTACATCGCAGCCGAATTCGCGCACGTCTTCGGCTCGCTCGGCACACAGGTCACGATCCTGGCGCGCGGTCCGAGGCTGCTCCGCAAACTCGACGCCGAGCTGTCGACACGGTTCACCGACATCGCGAGCGCCAAGTGGGACGTTCGGCTCGAGCGCGACCTGGTCTCGGCCGAGAATCTTGCAGACGGCGGGGTCCGACTCACCCTCGGCGACGACGAGATCGTCGAAGCCGACGTCCTTCTCGTGGCGACCGGGCGAGTATCCAACGGAGACCGACTCGGCATCGAGACGATCGGCCTCGACCTGACCGACGACGGTCGGGTCGACGTGGATTCGCACGGTCGTACCGGTGCGCGTGGGGTGTGGGCACTCGGCGACGTGAGTTCGCCGTTCCAGCTCAAGCATGTGGCCAATCACGAGGAACGCGTGGTGGCCACCAATCTGCTCAAGGGTTGGGACGCACCAGATCTCGACACCTTCCAGCACGACGTGGTGCCCGCGGCTGTGTTCACCCACCCGCAGGTTGCGGCGGTGGGCATGACCGAGTTCGAAGCACGCGACGGCGGCCACAACATCGCGGTCAAGGTGCAGGAGTTCGGCGACGTCGCATACGGCTGGGCGATGGAGGACACGACCAGCGCATGCAAGGTCATCGCCGACCGCGCGACCCACCGCTTGCTCGGAGTCCACATCATCGGCCCACAGGCGCCGACGCTCATCCAGCCTGTGATCCAGGCGATGAGCTTCGGCCTCGGCGTCGAAGAGATGGCGCGCGGTCAGTACTGGATTCACCCGGCCATGCCGGAGGTTCTGGAGAACGCGCTGCTCGGCTTGGAGTTCTGAGGCGAGAAAATCTCGTCAGAACACCACCGAGCGCAGCGAGGTTTGTCAGAACACCACCGAGCGCAGCGAGGTTTGTCAGAACACCGCCGAGCGCAGCGCGATCTCGCTGGCCAACTCCTTCGCGGCCTTCTGCGGAATCCAGTGGTCGATGCCGGGCAGTTCACAGAACCGGTAGTCGCCGTAGACGTAGCGGCCACTCCCCTGCGCCTGCGCCCGGCCGAGGGCGGTGTCGCCGTCGCTCCACACCAAGGTGGTGGGGATCTCGATCGGCGGGCACGAGAGCGTCGCGGCGACGTCGCCGGTGAAATTGGCGCGATACCAGTTGAGTCCCGCCGTGAGCGCCCCCGGTTCGAGCAGCGGTGCCAGTTCTTCGGCCGTCACACCTGCGCGACGCAGCAGCACCCCGTCACGCGCCAGGAGCATCTCCTCGGCACCCTCGGCGATGAAATCCTTGATGTACGCCGACTTCTCGCGCTGATCGTCGACGGCGTCCGGGTCTTTGATCGCATCACGCATCGCCGACGGATGGCCCGTGCTCGCCACGACCAGGCCGGTGAACCGGTCGGGGTGCTTACCTGCGAGGTGCCAGGCGACGATTCCACCCCAGTCGTGACCGACGAGAATCGCGTACGGCACGTCGAGCGCATCGAGTACGCCGAGTGCGTCGTCGACGAGTGCCTCGAGCCGGTAGGCCTCGACCCCCTCGGGACGCGCCCCCGGGCTGTAGCCGCGCTGGTCGACCTGGATGGTGCGCAGACCGGACTCGTGCAGGCGGTCGGCGACGTCGTCGTAGCAGGAGCTGTTCACCGGGAACCCGTGCAACAGCAGCACCCAGGGGCCGCGGTCAGGACCGCCGACGCGAACGTCGAAGGTCAGGTCGCCGACTGTGATCTCGCGCCGCTCAGTTTCCACTCCACCAACCCTAGCGGCGGGATCGCCGCTGAATCAGCGGGTTGAGCCGGGTCACAGGTTGCAAATCTCACTACTCACCGATGCGTCGGCAACCACTCACCGGTTCTCGCCCAGGTAGTGGGCTATCGTCGGCGCCCGTCGCGGTGCGCCGCTGCCGATGATGTCGCAGATCGCGGCCATGTCGAGGTGTGCTGTCACCAGGTCTGCCATCAGATCGAGTTGCCTGCCCCGGATCGCGGCGATGTCGGTGTCACCTGCCGGTTCAAAGTGTTTACCCGCGACGGCAGCGACCTCACGCAGGTAGTGGCGCCTGAACTCGTTCGACGCCAGCAGTCCGTGCCAGTGCGTGCCCCTTATCGCGTCCCGGCGGGCACCCTCCGGACCCTGCTCGTCGTCGTCTATCCACGACGCTTCCGACGAGTCGACGACCCTACCGTGGTGGATCTCGTACCCGGTGACCTCGACGCCGTCGACGACGCCGGTCGTCGTGCGCAGCACCTTCTCCGGCTCGAATCGCACGTCGACGTCGAGCAGACCGAGACCGTCGACAACGGCCCCACCAGAGGATTCGACCGAGTCGACGATCCGTCTGCCCAACATCTGGAAGCCACCGCAGATACCGAGGATCGCGCCGTGCCGCGCCGCGCGTTCAGTCAACGCGACGTCGAGGCCGCGTTCACGAAGCCACGCGAGATCGGCCACGGTTGCACGGGTTCCCGGCACGACGACCAGGTCTGCGGCGCGTACCGACGCCGGGTCGGCGACCCAGGTGACATCGACACCCGGCTCGCAGGCGAGTGCCTCGACGTCGGTGGAGTTCGAGATACGTGGCAACCGGATGGCTGCCACCGACAGCCGCTCGGACGCGCCCTTGCCTGTTCTGAACGCACCGGCAGCTTCTGGCGGGCCGACACGGCGCCCCACCGGCGCGGCCAGCGAGTCCTCCGCGTCGATCCACAGGTCGTCGACATACGGGAGCACGCCGAGGGTCGGGCGACCGGTCAGCGCGCCGAGGGTGTGCAGGCCGGGGTCGAGGATCGTCTGGTCGCCGCGGAACTTGTTGATGACGTACCCGGCGACCAACGCCTGGTCGTCGGGATCAAGGATCGCGGTGGTGCCGAACAGGTGCGCGAGCGATCCACCGCGGTCGATATCGGAGACGAGGATCACCGGAAGGTCTGCCGATCGCGCCAAACCCATGTTGGCGATGTCGGAGGCGCGGAGGTTGATCTCGGCGACCGATCCTGCGCCTTCGCAGATGACGACGTCGAATTCTGCACGCAGAGAGGCGAGTTCGTCGGCGACCACCTCGCGCAGCTCCGCCCGTCTCGTGAGGTAGTCCCGTGCACCCACATCGCCCGCGGGCCTGCCGCGGACCACGACGTGCGAACGTCGGTCGCTGCCGGGCTTCAGCAGCACCGGGTTGAATCGTGTCGACGGTGCGAGTCCGCACGCTGTGGCCTGTAACGCCTGCGCACGACCGATCTCACCGCCATCGAGCGTGACGACCGAATTGTTGGACATGTTCTGCGCCTTGAACGGCGCGACCCGCACACCCTCGCGCACGAGCGCCCGACACAATCCGGCGACGACGAGGCTCTTACCCGCGTCAGAACTCGTACCCCCGACGAGAAGCGCTCCGCGTAACTCCGTCACCGGCTCACCCTATCGGGGTGCTCCATCGGCACGCGTCGGAGCGAGATCGCCGTCGTCGAAGCGTCGATGCGCGTCCTCGACGTCGGGCACGTGATCCTCCGCCCACGCCCGCACCGCGGCCAGCGGCACCAACAATGACCGTCCGAGATCGGTGAGTTGGTACTCCACGTGCGGCGGCTGGCCACCGAGGTCGAGGCGGTCGACGAGTCCGTCGTAGTGCAGGGCCCGCAGCGTCTCCGTCAGCACCTTCGGGGTGATGCCCTCGATATGCGCCTTGAGCGCACTGAAGCGCATCGGGCCGTCGGAGAGCGCGGTGATGACGAACACCGTCCACCGCGCCCCGATCCGGTGCAGCACAACCCGACTCGGACACGTCGCCGCCATCACGTCGTACGCCTTGGCCATCTCTTTCCTCTCACCGCAGTTCGCGCTCCCGGCACCGCTAGACGCCTCGATCTGCGCTGGTCGTCGACGATTTCGTTGAAGATACCGGTATCAAATCCATACCGTTGTCGGTGTTCAGCTTACCGATCTGAAGGGACCACGCCATGAGCGCACACCTGTCCGGCACCACCGTCCTCGTCGTCGGAGGTGCCAAGAATCTCGGTCTGGCGATCGCACGCCGAGCCGACGCCGCCGGAGCGTCGGTGATCATCGGCGCGCGTGACATCGATTCCGCGGAGAAGTCGGCTGCAGAGCTTCGCGACGCACGCGGGATCGCGTTGGACGTCACCGACGAGCAGTCGATCGCCTCGGCCGCCGCCGAACTCGGGGCCGTCGACCACATCGTGAGTACCGCCGCGGCACATCACAATGTGCCCGTCGCCGAACTCGATCACGATGCGACGGCCAGGGCGTTCGACGCCAAAGTGATCGGACCGATGTTGCTGGCCAAGCATTTTGCGCCGCTGATGCCGCCGAGCGGATCGATCACCCTGTTCTCCGGTGTTGCCGCGTGGAAGCCCGCGCCGGGCTACTCGGTCATGGGCATCACGAACGGAGCGGTTTCGTTCGCGGTCAGCCATCTGGCCAACGAACTGAAACCCATTCGCGTGAACGCGATCTCGCCCGGAATCATCGACTCCGGAACCTGGGATGCGATGCCCGACGCCGACCGAAGCGCGTTCTTCGACGGTGTCGCGGGAGGCAATCTCGCCGGACGCGTCGGCACCGTCGACGACATCGTCGACGCCGCCGAATGGCTGCTCACCGCCGGATTTGTGTCCGGGGAGACCATCCACGTCGAAGGCGGGGCGCGCAGCGCCTGATCGGCCGACACCAACGTCCAGGACGCAGTCAGTGGGCTTCGGCGATGATCGAGCGCTGCTTGTTGAACATCGTCGCGAGGTTTCCGGTGGTTTCCGAACTCGTTGTCGACGCGGTGGAGGTGCCGAACACGTCGTACTGCTCGATGAACACCACACCGCGCTCGACGCCGATCACCATCGCCGAAGCAAACTTGAGTGTGGACTGAACATCGTCGGCCGAGCTTGTGATGGTCATCGCATGGTAGGAACCGTTGATGCCGGAGATCGTCAGTGGTGTGACGTTGATGTGGACTTCCGTGCTGGTACCGAAGCCCGTCACCGTCGCCGTGAAGGTCTCGCAGGTGCTCATGAGTTGCTCGAGGTCGGACGTCAACTGGGGATCCGCAGACTTCTCGACTGATGCCGAGTAGCTGGCCAACGACCCTGACGCGAGATCGCCGAGTGTCTGCATCCGCGCGGCACCGTCGCCACTGGCGGAACTACCGTAGGCCAATCGTTTGCATTCCGGCTTGTCCACGGTGAGCGAGTAGTCGGTTTTGTCCTTCTCGCCTGACTCGCCATTCGAATCGGCGAAAGTGCCTCCCGCAGCGGGGAAATCGGACTGAGGTAGGAGCAACGCGGCGGCTGTGGCCGTCGGCATCGGCTTCCCGCGCTCGCCGCCGAGTGTGAATACCAAAACCACAGCAACGATCATCACCACGACGATCACCGCAACCGCGCCGGCCGCGATCCACCATCCCTTCCCCGTCCGACGCTGCGGCCCGGGCGGAGTGCCGCCCTGCTGCGGGGCGTACGGATTGCCGGGCTGGCCGGGGTACCCGGGATAGCCCGCAACGGTCGCGCCGAAGGGGGTTTGAGCGTTCTGGGGATGACCGAACTGGGGTTGGCTGTGTTGCGGCTGGCCGTACGGGGTTTGACCGAACTGGGGATGGCCGTATTGCGGCTGGCCGTATGGGGTTTGGCCGTATTGCGGTTGACCGTATTGCGGTTGACCATCCTGCGGTGGACCGTATTGCGGTTGACCGCATGGGGGCTGGCCCACGTCTCGACTCCTCACACCATCACAAGCGCCATCGCCTGATCCGGGCGAAACACTACGCGTCGGGAATCGTCAGAACCTCGGCGCCGTCGTCGGTGACGACGAGCGTGTGCTCGAACTGTGCGGTCCACTTCTTGTCTGCGGTGACGACGGTCCAGCCGTCGTCCCACATCTCCCACGGCAGGCCGCCGAGGTTGATCATCGGTTCGATCGTGAACACCATGCCGGGTTCGATCACGGTGTCGACGTTGGGCTGGTCGTAGTGCAGCACGACGAGCCCGTTGTGGAACGTCTCGCCGATCCCGTGTCCGGTGAAATCACGAACGACGGTGTAGCCGAACCTGTTGGCGTAGGCCTCGATCACCCGTCCGATGACGTTGAGCTCGCGACCGGGCTTGACCGCCTTGATCGCTCGCTCGGTGGCGATTCTGGTGCGCTCCACCAGATCCCGCACCTCCTGCGAGACATCGCCCGCCAGGAACGTCGCATTGGTGTCGCCGTGCGCGCCGTCGATGTACGCGGTCACGTCGATGTTCACGATGTCGCCGTCTTCGATGACCGTCGAATCGGGGATGCCGTGACAGATGACCTCGTTGAGAGATGTGCAGCACGACTTGGGAAAGTCTTTGTAGCCCAACGTCGATGGGTATGCACCGTGGTCGATCATGTACTCGTGTGCAATTCGGTCGAGTTCGTCGGTCGTGACACCGGGGGCCACAGCCTTGCCCGCCTCGGCGAGCGCGTTGGCGGCGATCTTCGACGCCACACGAACCTTCTCGATGACCTCGGGGCTCTGCACCCACGGCTCGTGGCCCTCGTTGACGGTCGGCTTCCACACATATTCGGGACGCTCGATGGAGTCGGGCACCTGACGGAGGGGTGTCGGCTTTCCTGGTCGAAGAGCAGTGCGCACGGTCATACCTCCAGACTAGGCTCCGTGATCTCGACCAGTTCGTGGGGCGCCCACGACGGCCACTGCGCGGTGCCCGCGTGGTCGCCGTCGACGAAGCGCGCGACGATCCGCGTGATGTCGGGAGCCGAGTTGTCGTACACGGTCGCGTGATCGACCATGCCGATCGCGGCAGACACCAGAGCCCACAGCCGCGTATACCTGCCGCGGATCTTGTCCTCCGGCACGAAATGCCCGCCTTCGACGACCCGTTCGGCGACACGTGCCACCGACAGATCGACGGGAACGAGTACGACGTGGAGGACCACGACGTAGCCCGATCGTCGCGCACGGGTGATCAGGTGCAGCTTCGACGGATGAGAGAAGACGGTCTCGGCGACGAACGACTCGCCCTGCTCGATCAGCGTCTCGCGGATCGTCGAGGCGATCCGGGCTGCCTCATAGGAGTGCGCCTCGGGGGCGTCGGGCCAGCGCTCGCGGGCGATCACGTCGGCATTGACGAACACGCTGCCCGGTAGGAGCGGCGCGAGGCGCTGCTCGACGAACGTCGTCTTACCAGCACCGTTCGGCCCGACGACGAGGTCGAGCCGCTTCACAGAACGATCTGCGTACCGTCAGGCAGATGCTTCACGACGCGGCCCTGGTCGTCGAGTGCGACCGTCGCGAGACCGCGAGCCGCACGATCGGCGACGTGATTGCCGGTGGCGAGCGACTCCTCGAGCGATGCGGCGATCTCCGCGTTGAACACCGCCCCCTCCTCGATCGACAGATCGCCGAGCGGGAGCCGTCCGGCGAGTGCGGCCTCGACTCGACGGCGGGCGACCTGCCGCTGGTCGGACACCTCACGACCGACCCGCACCCAGTGCTCGAGTTGCTGTCGCGCAGAGCGCTGTTCGCGTCGACCCTCCGACGCCGCGGCGTCGACGAGCTCCGATGAGAAACGAGTTACCTTGTCGGCGACGTTCGCCATGTCTCCTCCTGACCTCGAAGTCTCGTCCTGACCACAAACCTCTACCCAGTGTAGCAATCTGCTACGCCGAGAGCTGGTCGAGAGCCAGATCCCTCGGACGTCACGGTCGATGCGACGACTAAGGTGAGACTAAGCCGACGCATTGCCCCAGGTGGCACAGATGGCATGTCGGGGAAAGTGGGAGGTCGCGGGCGATTGAGGTCTTCACGGGTGCTCGCGGTGTTGCTGGGAGCGCTGGTCGCGCTTATTGCGGGATGTAGCACCGTACCCATCCAGCAGTCGACGAGCAGTTCGGTTGCCGCGACCGCACATCTACGCAACGGTCCATCGACGGCGACGCTCCCCGACCCCGACGTCGTGCCGGTCACCACGACCCCGAGCGCCACACTGCCCACGACTGTCGACTCCGTCGGACACGGCAGGGTGACGGTTGCCGACACCAGCCGCATCATCGCGATCGATCGCAACGGAACGCTTGCCAACACCGTGTTCTCGCTTGGTCTCGGATCGCGGGTGGTCGGCCGCGACACGTCGACGACGTTTCCGTCGGCGTCGATACTCCCCCTCGTCACGACCAACGGGCACACGCTCAGCGCCGAGGCGGTTCTCGCGCTGAACCCCACCGTGGTGCTCGTCGACGAGGACACGACACCGCCCGGCGCCGTCGACCAGATCCGCAACTCCGGCATCCCGGTTGTCGCGTTCACCTCCACTCGAACGATTGCCACCACCCCCGCCCTCATCCGCGACGTCGCCGCCGCCCTCGGTGTCCGGCAGGCCGGTGAGCAACTCGTGACGCGGACCGAGAAGGAGATCGCCGACGCCCGAGCAGCGGTGCCCAATCCGTCGGGCAATCCGCGCATGGCGTTTCTCTACATCCGCGGCCCACGACTGGTGCTCATGTCCGGACCGCAATCGGGGGCCGATGATCTGATCGCAGCGCTCGGCGGCACCGACGCCGGGACCGCATCGGGGCTCAAGCCCGGGTTCACCCAGGTCACCACGGAAGCACTGCTCACCGCGAACCCCGATGTGATCCTCGTGATGACCCAGGGGGCCGACTCGGTCGGCGGACTCGACGGCGTCCTCGCGCTCCCCGGTGTCTCGCAGACCAGTGCGGGCAAAGCGCATCGTGTCGTCCAGATGGACGAGACCGAGATGCTCTCGTTCGGACCCGACACCGGGAAGGTGCTCGGCGCGCTCGCCCGGGCCATCTACGTATGACCCTGCAGCGCTCACCGTCGCGATCGCGACATCTCACCACCCACGGCGGCCGCGCATCGGGTGTCGTCGTGATCGTGGCGCTCCTGGTGTTGACCGTCCTGGTGGTGATCACGTCGGCGGCCGTCGGGCAGGTCAGCGTGTCACCCGTCGAAGTCCTCGGCAGCCTCGCACACCACCTTCACGTGTCGATCGGACCGCTTCCGGCCGACATCGGTGAGTACACGCTCTGGAACGTCCGCTTCCCCCGAATTGTCATGGGCCTCATCGTCGGTGCCGCGCTCGGTGCGGGCGGGTGTCTCATGCAGGGCGTCCTGGCAAACCCCCTCGCCGAGCCCGGCGTCGTCGGAGTGTCGTCGGGAGCCGCCGTCGGCGCGGCACTGATGATCGTCGTCGGAGGCGTCGGCGTGAACGGGTGGGCACTCGCCGCTGTCGCTTTCGTCTTCGCGCTCGCCACCTCCGCAGCGGTGTACGTACTCTCGCTGCGCGACGGCTCGTCGTCGCCGATCATGTTGGTACTCACCGGGATCGCCGTCAACGCTTTCGCACTCGGCGTCATCGCCTACCTCACATTCATCGCGTCGACGACGGCCCGCGAGCAGATCGTGTTCTGGCAACTCGGCTCACTCGAGGGCATCGGCTGGGGGCCGGTGTGGGTGGCGCTGCCGCTCGTCGTCGCGGCCGTCGCGGCGTCGTTTCTGTTGGTGCACAAGCTCGATCTGCTCGCGCTCGGCGAGGTGCAGGCCGCGTCGCTCGGCGTGAACGTCGAAGTGGTGCGTCGGCAGGTCATCGTCTTGGTGGCCATCCTGACCGCGGCCGCCGTCGCGTTCACCGGCATCGTGATGTTCGTCGGACTGATCGTGCCGCACCTCATGCGGCTGATCGTCGGACCAAGACATTCGATCTTGTTGCCCACCAGCGTCATCGGCGGCGCACTGGTCCTCGCTGCCGCCGATCTCGCGGCCCGGACCGTGATGCCTCCCGCGAGCCTGCCGCTCGGCCTGTTCACCTCGATCGTCGGCGGGCCGGTCTTCTTCCTGCTCCTACGCCGGAGTCGGAATGCGGGAGCCGGCTGGTGAGCGCTGACACCCCGACACCGGCCGGGCTGCTCGGCGAGCACATCGACGTCGAGCTCGGCGGGCGAACCGTGGTCCGCGACGTCACCCTGGAGGTCGCGCCTGGCGAACTCGTCGTGCTGGTCGGCCCCAACGGATGCGGTAAGTCGACGCTGCTGTCGGTGATGGCGGGTCTGCGAACTCCGCAGGCGGGCCGTGTGACGGTCGGCGGCGTCGACATCGGCGGAATGCACGCACGGGATCTGGCGCGGGCACGCTCGCTGGTGACCCAGCAGAATCGTCCGGATACGCCGTTCACGGTCGCGGAGGTCGTCGAAATGGGTCGGTATCCGTGGCTGCGTACTCCGCAGGCCGCCGACTCACCGCGGATCATCGCCGAGTCGATGCGCCTGTGCCATCTCGACGACATCGCCGAGCGCTCATTCGGACAGCTCTCCGGAGGCCAGCAGGCGCGCGTCTCGCTGGGTCGTGCGCTCGCACAATCGACCCCGATCATGCTTCTCGACGAACCGACCGCGGCCCTCGACATCCACCATCAAGAGGGCGTCCTCGACATCTTGCGCAGCCACCGCGACAACGGCGCCGCCATTTTGCTTGTGGTCCACGACCTTTCACTCGCCGCCGCCTACGCCGACCGCGTGGCCCTGATGAAGGAGGGCCATCTGCTGGCGGTCGGCTCGGTGCGCGACGTGATGACCGCGGACCGACTGTCGGAGACCTACGACCACCCCGTCGAGATCTGGGACCACCCCGAGACCGGCCAACCGGTGATCATCCCGCGGCGCCGCTGAGCGCGGGTACCCACTGGGCGCTCAGAAGCGCACAGTCGGCATTCAGAAGCGCCCACTCGCCATGCCGCGCAGCGTCGACTGGGCGCTCGAGCACGCCGACTGGGCGCTCGAGCCTGCCGACTGGGTAGCGCGTCTAGGGGCGGGTGGCCGTCGCGTAGCCCGGCGGCAGGAAGTTGAAGAAGTCGCGCGTCACCGCGACTGCGTTGTTCGAGTCGGCGCCGCGGACGACGAGTGTCGCGAAGGCGAGGTCGCCGCGGTAGCCCGCGAACCAGGCGTGCGATCCACCGTCGAATTCGGCTTCACCGGTCTTGCCGTAGATCTCGCCCTGTTCGGCGATCGTCGTGCCCGTTCCCTCGGTGACCACCGCACGCATCATGGGGCGGAGCTTGTCCACGACGCCGGGTTCGAGGGCGGGCGTCGGTCCGGTCACCGTGGTGGGCTTGCCGAGGATGAGTTGCGGGACAGGACGTTTGCCGTCGTTGGCGACGGTCGCCGCCACCAGGCTCAGGCCCAGCGGGCTGACCAAGACCTTGCCCTGACCGAAGCCGTCCTCGCTACGGGCCACGAGCTCGTTGGCGATCGGGACAGACCCCGACACGGCGTCGAGGCCTGCAATCTTGTACTGCTCCCCCACGCCCATCGCCGCTGCCGTGTTGGCGAGGTCCGACGGCCCCATCATGCTGGCCAGATGGGCGAACGTCGTATTACACGACGCCGCAAACGCTTTCAGCATCGTCACGGTGCCGAGCGAGAATCTGTCGTAGTTCGGAATGGTTCGCGGGCCGATCTCGATCTCACCCGGGCACGGAACGAGCGAATCCGGTTGTGCCAGATTGCGTCTGATCGCCGTGGTCGCGGTGACCATCTTGAACGTCGAACCGGGCGGGTAGAGCCCGGTGGTGGCGATGGGTCCGCTCGTATCGGCGGCTTGGTTCTGCGCCACTCCGAGAATGCGTCCGGTCGACGGCTGAATCACGACCATCGCGATCTGAAAACGGTTGGTGGCGTTGACTGCCCGCTGTGCGGCGTCTTGGACGGCGCGCGACAGACTCAACGAGATCGACGGCGCCGGTGTGGCCGCGTGGTCGGTCAGGACGTCCGCGTCGAGTCCGTTGGGGTTGACCGTGACGACCCGCCAGCCGACGTTGCCGTCGACCTCGCTGTCGACGACCTTCTTGACCTGAGACAGCAGTGCGGGCGCGAAACCCGGGTCCTTGGAGACGAGCTCGGCCTGCTCATTGGTGACGACTCCGGGAATCGCCAATTGGTCACGGAGACGGTCGAACTGGGCTTGGTCGAGGCGCGTGATCGGGTACTCGCCGTCTGTGGCCGTCGAATCCTCGGCGATCTTCTGTGCATTGAGCGACATGCCCGTCGCGTTGAGCGCAGCGGTCAGCCGGGTCACCGAATCGGCGACGGACCCCTGCTCCGCAGCCTTCTTCGCGTCGAAGTTGACGCCGACGACCGTTCCGTTGACCATCACCTGCGAGCCATCGGCCTCGTTGACCGTCGCTCGCGGCGCCTCGACGATCCGCATCGACAAGCGTTGATTCGCACCGAGATCCGGGTGTACGTCGGTCGACGTCCAGCGGACCGACCAGCCGGAATCGCTCCGCCCCATCTTGACCGTGGCCGGATAGGTCCATTCGCGACCGCGCGGCAACTTCCAGCGATAGGTGACGTCGATGTCGGCGGTGTCGCCGTTGATGTCGGCACGACCGGCCTCCGCGGTCATCGAGGTGGCACCCAATCCCGACCATGCGCCCCCGAGTCCCTGCGCAGCCTGACCGGGATTGTCGGTCAGCGCCGCGGCGGCGTCGACATCTCGCTTGCCGAACTCCTCGAGAAAGTGCTGTGCCGCCTGACGCGGACCGTCGTCCGCCGAGGTACAGGCGGTGGCCCCGACGATGAGCGCAGCACTGATCGCCACGGGAATCAGGGAAGCGACGCGACGTCTCAAAAGCACCATCGGTAGCTGATGATAGGGCCGCGAGGACCACCCGCCGGGGAGGCTCGCCCTAGTCGACGAGGACGGTGGCGAACGTGCCGACCTCGGTGAATCCGATCCGCTGATAGACCGACCGTGCGGGAAGGTTGAAGCTGTTCACATACAGACTCGGGATCCGGCCCTGTGCCTGCACCGCCGCGGCGACCGCGGCAGTGCCACCCGCACCGAATCCCTGTCCGCGCCGCGTCGGATCGACCCAGACTCCCTGGATCTGGCCGACTCGGCGTGAGAGAGAACCGATCTCGGCTTTGAACACCACCGCGGAGCCGTCGAAACGTGCGAACACCCGCTGCGCCGAGATCAACGCGGCCAGACGTCGACGATACGACCGGCCACCATCCCCCGCGCAGGGGTCGACCCCGACCTCCCCGATAAACATTTCCACGGCAGCGGGAAGGTAGACGTCGAGATCGTCGAGGGTGACCAGGCGCACGCCCGGATCGGGTGCAACCAGCGGCGGACCCGACAGCGCGAGCAGCGGCTGCGCCGGTCGGACCTCGCGAGCGGGACCCCACGCAGAGCACAGCCGATCCCACATGGCGAGCACGTGTTCGGAGTCGCCGACGATCGACGAACAGACCCGCGAACTCGACAGGGCGCGCTCGGCAAAGTAGGTCATGTCGGCGCTCGTACCGAGCAGCGGGATGAGGTTGGCGCCCGAAAAGCACAGCGACGTGGCGGGATCGTCGGCGGTCCACAGTTCGCCGCCGAGGAGCCTCGGGTCGATACCGTGCGTCTCGAAGCGGGCAGCAACCATGCAACTGGCGACCGGATCGGCATTGAGGACGCGCGCCACCACGGGGGCGTCGCGTGCGCCGAGCGGTTTGTCGCCCAACAGCCTCAGCACGTCATTCCTCCATCGACCCGGGGGTTACGTTCCGACGACGTGCCGACCCGGTCGCCAATAGAGCAGGGCCAGCCGACTGTCGTCAGGAAACGGTCACGGTAGGTGATCCCACCGCACCCTCACCAGTTTCTCCCGATTCCTCTGCAATCCGCAGCGCTTCTTCGATCAGCGTCTCCACGATTTCGGCTTCGGGAACCGTTTTGATGACCTCGCCCTTGACGAAGATCTGGCCCTTGCCGTTGCCTGAGGCGACGCCGAGATCGGCTTCGCGGGCCTCGCCCGGACCGTTGACGACGCAGCCCATCACGGCCACGCGCAGCGGAACCTCCATACCCTCGAGCCCGGCGGTCACAGCGTCGGCCAACTTGTAGACGTCGACCTGCGCGCGGCCGCACGAGGGGCACGACACGATTTCGAGCTTGCGTGGGCGCAAATTGAGCGACTGCAGGATCGCGTCGCCCACCTTGATCTCCTCGGCGGGCGGTGCCGACAGCGATACCCGGATGGTGTCGCCGATGCCCTGGCTGAGCAGCGATCCGAACGCCACCGCCGACTTAATCGTCCCCTGGAATGCCGGACCCGCCTCGGTCACCCCGAGGTGCAGCGGATAGTCGCACTGCGCCGCGAGCTGCCGGTACGCCTCGACCATGATGACCGGGTCATTGTGCTTGACCGAGATCTTGATGTCGCCGAACCCGTGTTCCTCGAACAGTCCCGCCTCCCACAGCGCAGACTCGACCAACGCCTCGGGTGTCGCCTTGCCGTACTTCTGCATGATGCGCTTGTCCAGCGATCCCGCGTTCACACCGATCCGGATCGGGATACCCGCGTCGCCGGCCGCCTTCGCGACCTCTTTGACACGACCGTCGAACTCCTTGATGTTGCCGGGGTTCACACGGACCGCCGCGCACCCGGCGTCGATCGCAGCGAAGATGTACTTCGGCTGGAAGTGGATGTCGGCGATCACCGGGATCTTCGACTTCTTCGCGATGATCGGCAGCGCCTCGGCGTCCTCCTGCCGCGGACACGCCACACGGACGATGTCGCATCCCGACGCCGTCAGTTCGGCGATCTGCTGCAACGTCGCGTTGATGTCGTGCGTCTTGGTGGTGGTCATCGACTGCACCGACACCGGATAGTCGCTGCCGACGCCCACCGACCCGACGTGGATCTGACGGGTCTTGCGACGCGGCGCCAGTACCGGGGGCGGTCCCGCGGGCATACCGAGACCGATGGCGGTGGCCCCACCCGTGGCAGGTGCGTTCATCTCGTACTCCTCGAAGCGGATTCGGTTGTCTGCGCGGCCGTCGAATCGGGGCCGCTCGCGGCCGTCGCATCTGGGCTGACGGGGCCGCGCATCAGAAGATCTTGATCGGGTTGACGATGTCGGCGGTCAAGGTCAGGACCATGAACCCGGCCATCACGATGACCACCGCGTAAGTGATCGGCATCAGTTTGTAGTAGTCGACGACGCCCCCAGGCGCCCTGCCGAACCACCGGCGCACGGTATCGCGGCCCTTTTCGTAGCCGACGATCGCCATGTGCCCACCATCCAAGGGTAGTAGCGGGACCAAATTGAACAGCCCGAGGAACAGATTGACGCTGATCAGCAGTAGCAGGAAGACGCTCCACTGCCCGTGTTCGACGGTCTGCCCGCCCATCACCGATGCCCCGTAGACACTCACCGGGGAATCGGTTGCACGTTCACCGCCGGTCACCGCGGCCCACAGCCCGCTGACCTTCGACGGCAGCGAGACCAACGCCTTGAACGTCTCGACGAGCAGCTGGCCGGTGAACGAGAACGTCCCCGGTACCGCTGTCGCGACGTTGTAGTGGTTGACCGGCTCCGGAGGCGTATTGAGCTGCACACCGATGGCGCCGACGGTGATCGGCTCCAGCGACCCGTCGTCGGCCTTCTTCATCCGCTGCACCTGGGTGACGGGCACGTCGACCGTCACGGTCTGGCCATCACGTAGGACCTCGAGCTGTGCGGTGCCGGAGGTCTTCCACGTGGTCGTGATCAGGTCGGCGTTGTTGTCGACTCGATGCCCGTTGATCGCGACGACCTGATCGCCCGACCGGAGCCCTGCCTGCGCGGCGGGGCTGGGTCCCGAACAGGCCACCGGCTCGCCCTTGGCGTCGGTGCTCGGTGCCACGCACGTCGCTTTGTCGACGTAGACGGGTGCGTTGTTGGCGTCGGGACCGATCTTGGGCAGGCCGAACGCGACCGCCACGATGAACACGAGGACCAGGCCGAGGATGATGTTCTGCGCCGGACCCGCGAGCAACACCACGAACCGCTTCCACGGCTTCTGGCGGTACATGGCACGGTCGCGCTCGTCGTCGTCGAGCTTGTCGTAGGGAGTCATGCCCGCGATGTCGCAGAAACCGCCCGCGGGAATCAACTTGATGCCGTATTCGGTTTCGCCACGCTTGGTCGACCACAGCGTCGGGCCGAATCCGACGAAGTAGCGTCGGACCTTCATGCCCGTGGCCTGCGCGGCCCACATGTGACCGCATTCGTGCCAGGCGACCGACAACACCAGCGCAACCGCAAACAGCACGACGCCGATCGCGAAACTCACGTACTCAACTCCAATTCGACGTCCCCGCAGCAGGATCTACGGGCTGGTCTCCTTCTCACGCGGAAGCGTGTGCGACGAACTGCGCAGCGCGCTCTCGTGCCCATGCGTCGGCGGCAAGGATCTCCTCCACAGTACCTGGCTGTGCACGCCATTCATCTGCGACGGCGAGCACATCGGCGATGATCTCGACGATGCGCGGAAAGCTGATGCGTCCCGCGAAGAATCCGGCGGCGGCCGCTTCATTGGCGGCGTTGTACACCGCGGTGAGGCTTCCGCCCGCGCGCCCGGCCTCCCTGGCGAGCTCGATCGCGGGGAACACGGCGTTGTCGACCGGTTCGAACGTCCACGATGACGCCGTCGAGAAGTCACAGGGACTCGACGAACCGGGAACACGGTCGGGCCAACCGAGTGCCAGCGCGATCGGCAACTTCATCGACGGCGGAGACGCCTTGGCGATGGTCGCGCCGTCGACGAAGGTCACCATCGAGTGCACGATCGACTGCGGGTGGACCGTGACGTCGATCCGGTCGTAGTCGACGTCGAACAACAGGTGTGCCTCGATCACCTCGAGCGCCTTGTTGACCAGCGTCGCGGAGTTCAACGTGATCAGCGGACCCATGGACCAGGTCGGATGCTTACCGGCCTGCTCAGGCGTGACGTCGACGAGTTGCTCGCGAGTCCACCCACGGAAGGGCCCACCGGATGCGGTCAGTACCAGCCGCGACACCTCGTCGGATGTGCCCGCTCGCAGACACTGCGCGATCGCCGAATGCTCGGAGTCGACGGGGACGATTTGCCCCGGCGACGCGGCGCCGAGAACCAGTGACCCGCCCGCGACGAGCGACTCCTTGTTCGCGAGCGCCAGCCGAGCGCCGGATTCCAGCGTGGCGAGACTCGGCCGCAGCCCGATCGATCCGACGATCGCGTTGAGCACGACGTCGGCGTCGACGCTCTCGACGAGCCTGCACATCGCCTCCGCCCCGCCGAAGACGCCGTCGCCGAGTTCAGCTGCGAGCTTCTCCGCGGCGACCGGGTCGGCGACGGCGATCCGATCCGCTGTCAGGCCGGTCGAGCGCGCCTGCTCGGCCAGAAGGTCGAGGTTGCCGCCGCCTGCACCGAGACCGACCACCTCGAATCGGTCGGGATGCTCGGCGATCACCTCGAGGGCCTGAACCCCTATCGAGCCGGTCGAGCCAAGAATCAGTACGCGTGTGCTCACCCGACCATTGTCGCTCACCGGGCAACTCAGGCAGGCGGGTGTACCTTTCGCCAGTGTTCGGCGATCTCGATTCGTCGCGGTATCCAGACCCCGTCATGGGACTGAACGTGGTCGAGGAAACGCTCGAGCGCGGCCAACCGTGCCGGACGTCCGACGACCCGACAGTGCAGGCCGACCGACAACATCTTCGGTGATCCGTCGAGTCCCTCGCGATAGAGCACGTCGAAGGCGTCACGCAGCTGTGCGTAGAACTGCTCGCCGGAGGGAAAACCGCCGGGCGACGCGAACCGCATGTCGTTGGTGTCCATCGTGTAGGGCACGACAAGGTGGTCGACGTCCTCGATAATCCCGTCGGTGCGCTTCGGCACCTTCACCCAGTACGGCAGGTCGTCGGCGTAGCTGTCGGAGTCGTAGGCGAATCCCCCGTACTCGACGACCAGGTCGCGCGTCTTCGGTGAGTCTCTGCCGGTGTACCAACCGAGCGGTCGCGATCCGGTGATCTCGGTCAGCAGCTCGATCGCCGCACGCATGTGCTCGCGCTCGACGTGCTCGTCGACCATCTGGTAGTTCAGCCAGCGATAGCCGTGACACGCGATCTCGTCGCCGCGCTCGACGAAAGCCGCCGCGACCTCGGGATTGCGCGCCATAGCCTGCGCTACGGCGAAGATCGTCAACGGCAATCCGCGTCGAGAGAACGTGCGCAGGATGCGCCACACCCCCGCGCGCGAGCCGTACTCGTAGAGCGACTCCATGCTCATGTGCCGATTGGGAAACGACTGCGCACCGACCATCTCGGAGAGAAAGGTCTCGCTGCCGCGGTCGTTCTCGAGGACGTTGTTCTCGCTGCCCTCCTCGTAGTTGAGGACGAACTGCACCGCGATCTTCGCGTCGCCCGGCCACTGCGGATCGGGGGTGGTACGTCCGTACCCGATCATGTCGCGGGGGTAATCCTCGGTGCGGTAGTCGGTCAGCGAGCGTGTCGTCGGGAGCATGGCGGCATTCTCTCCCAGATCGCGCGTGGCCGTGCGACGGGGCAACGACGCGGCCGCTATGCTCATCGTGAACTACTACTGATCGTCGTCGGACATCTGTAGTTGGGCAGAAGTGTCAGTTGTTTCGCAGTGAGGAGCCACCGTGGCAAGCACCGAGGTCGAGCACGAGCAGCACAAGCAGATCGACACCGGCTGGAAGCACGAGCCCGAGGACGCACCCTCGGCGCGGTTCGGCTGGCACGGCACCGCGACGAAGTCGATGTACGCCGCAGGCTGGTTCTGCGTCGCAGCGCTGCTGTTCATGCTGATCGGCAACCAGGTCGGCCACGTCGAGGACATCTACCTGATCGTCATCGCGGTCGCGCTCGCGTGCATCCTGCTCTACAAGATGTTCAAGAAGAAGAAGTGGAGCTGAGCGGCTAACCGCTCGTCTCCTCGGCAGCGAGTTGGCCGCACGCCGCGGCGATCTCCTGCCCACGTGTGTCGCGCACGGTGCACGAGACCCCCTGCGCGCGCACGCGTCGAACGAACTCCCGCTCGACGTCCTTCGGGCTCGCATCCCACTGCGAGCCGGGCGTCGGGTTGAGCGGGATCAGGTTCACGTGCACCAATGACCCGAGTGCCTTGTGTAGCTTGCTGCCCAACATGTCGGCTCGCCACGGCTGATCGTTGACGTCGCGGATCAAGGCGTACTCGATCGAGACCCGACGGCCGGTGGTGTCGGCGTAATACCTGGCGGCGTCGAGAACTTCCTGCACCGACCAGCGGTTGTTGACCGGCACCAAGGTGTCGCGCAGTTCGTCGTCCGGGGTGTGCAGCGACACCGCAAGCGTCACCGACAATCCCTCGTCGGCGAGGCGTCGGATCGCAGGCGCCAGGCCGACGGTTGACACGGTCACCGAGCGCGCGGAGATTCCGAGTCCCTCCGGACTCGGCGCGGTGATCTGCCGGACAGCGGAGACGACGCGCTTGTAGTTGGCCAGGGGCTCACCCATACCCATGAAGACCACGTTCGAGAGCCTGCCTGCATCGCCGAACTCGCCGTCGCGCAACGCGCGCGCAGCCACACGCACCTGATCGACGATCTCACCGGTCGACAGGTTACGGTCGAGTCCACCCTGCCCGGTCGCGCAGAACGGGCAGGCCATCCCACATCCAGCCTGGCTCGAGATGCACAGCGTGTTGCGATCGCTGTAGCGCATCAGGACGCTCTCGAGCAGGGTGCCGTCGTGCAGGCGCCACAGGGTTTTACGTGTGCTGCCGTCGTCGCAGGCGATATGACGAACAGGCGTCAGCAGCTGCGGAAACAGCGCCTCCGCGACCGCGGGACGCGCAGAAGCAGGAAGGTCGGTCATCTCCTCGACGTCGCCGTTGAGCCGCGAGTAGTACTGCCGCGCCAACTGGTCTGCACGGAATTTCGGCAGGCCGAGATCGGTGATGACCGCGCGCCGACCGTCGACATCGAGATCAGCGAAGTGCGTCGGCGGAAGTCCCTTCTTGGGCGCGGTGAACACGAGCGGCAATGACGTCATGAATCCATTGTCGCATGTCATCATGGGTGTATGAACCACGGCGACAAGCGCAGGGCCAACCACGACGTGACCGAACCCGACGTGACGCCCACCGTCGACCCGACCGAGCATCAGGCTCTCTTGGCCGAACGGCAGGAGTTGCGGACCAAAATCGAGAAGGTCGAGCACACGCGTGCGCGCGCTGCCTTCACAGGCCTGGTCGTCGGAGCGATCATCACGATCCTGCTGCTGGTCTTCATCCTGCAGAACCTGGAATCGCAACGCATCGACATCCTGTTCTGGGAGGTCAACCTGCCGGTCGGCGTCAGCCTGCTGATCGCGGCGATCGCAGGCGCGTTGATCGTCGCGATGGCGGGAGGCGCGCGGATGTACCAGCTCAACCGGACGCTGAAGAAGGCCAAGGTCGCGACGGATCCGCCACCGGCGGCGTGAACCTCACGCACCCGCCGATCTCGGCGCGACGCCGTCGTCGAGGTGCCTGACGATCCGATGAATCGACGCGTCGCGTGTGAGCTTCTCGTCGAGCAGCGGATTGATGAGTCCTCGAAGTGCCGAGTACACCGACCACTGCCGGGGCGCGACGACCTGCCCCCTCCGTGAACGGATTGCGTCGACCAGGACTCCGGCGGCGTCGTCCGCGGTGATCCGACGATTCAGCGGCCACGGCAGTTGACCGCCGATCTCCTTTCCGATCGGGTCGTCGTCGAGCGTCGCCCGCGTCATATCGGTCTCGACGATGCCGAAGTACGCGATGCCCGCGGAGGCGCCGTACGCCGACAGTTCGATCCGCAACGCCCGCCCGAGTTGTTCCACCCCCGATTTGGTGATCATGTATGCCGAACCCCCCATCCCGGGAGCGAACGCCGCGCACGAGGCAACCAATTGCATGTGCCCTTGTGCGGCGATCACCGGCTCCATGCACGCGCGCACGGTGTTGAACACCCCGCGGAGGTTGACGTCGACGACGCGGTCGAAGGCTGCCGGGTCGACCCCGCGTAGCGTCGCCGTCGGTGGCGTGATTCCTGCGTTGGCGACAACGTGGTCGAGACGGCCGAACCTGCCCAGTGCCTTGTCGACGGCTCTGGCCATCGAATCCAGTTCGCGCACATCAGCTTCCACCGCCAGGGCGGCGTCCCCGGCGAAATCAGCACTCGCTGACTCCAGTGCCGTGGCGTCGACGTCGGTCAGCACCACGTGTGCTCCCGAGTCGACGAGGCGGTGCGCGGTGCGCAGGCCGATGCCCTGTGCCGCACCGGTGACGAGCACCACCGCGCCCCGAATGTCCGTGCTACTCATCCGAATACCGCCTCACGCGTCGTCGACACCCCGTGTCGATGTGGTATGCCCGTTCGGACGTCGAAGTCATCCCAGTTCACGTGTTTCATCGCCCGCCTGAAGGTGAAGACGTAGCCCGGCCAGAACGTGAAGTTGCGCCCCGACGGACTGAGGTAGTAGCTCGAGCAGCCACCGGTGTTCCACACGGAGTCCTCGAGGCCTTTATCGACCTCGTTCACAAACCGGGCCTGCGCCGACTGCGTGACATCAAAACTGCGGATTCCCCTCCGGCGCATGGTCTTCAGCGCGTCGATCAGATAGTCGACCTGCGCTTCGATGGTGACCACCTGTGAGGTGTAGACGACCGAGTTGGGTCCGAGGATCATGAAGAAATTCGGGAACCCCGCGACGCTCGTGCCCCGGTACGCCTTCATCTCGCCGTTGCCCCACACCTGCGACAGGCTGCGGCCGTCGGCACCGTGGATGCGCGAGAAGCCCTCCCCCGCCGCGAGCTTGAACCCGGTACCGAGGAGGATGGTGTCGACCTCGTGGACGCGACCGTCGGCCGTCTCGATGCCCTCGGCCCGCACCCCGACTATCGCATCGGAGACCACCGAAGCGTTCGGTGCGGCCAACGCCGGGTAATACCTATTGGAGAATGTCGGCCGCTTGCACCCGAAGGAGTATGTCGGCGTCAACTCCACCCGCAGCCTCTCGTCGGCCACCTGCCGACGCAGATGCCACCGGCCCAGCGCTGCAGCAGGTTTCAGTAGCGCGGGATGGCTCACCAAGCCAGGAACCATCATCTCCTGCACGAGCGAACAGGCTCCGCGCAGTCCACGTTGGGTGGCCGGCACCCGCGCGAACATTGCCCTGACGCGCTGCGGAATCGGCCGATCCGGATGCGGAAGTATCCAGGTGGGCGTGCGCTGGAACAGGGTCAGGTGCGCTACCTGTGGCTGCATCTGGGGCACGAATTGCACCGCGGATGCGCCGGTTCCGATGACGGCCACCCGCTTGCCGGTCGGCGACCAGTCGTGATCCCACTGCGCGGAGTGGAAGACGTCGCCGTCGAAGTCGTCGAGTCCGGGAATGTCGGGTCGGGACGGCTCGCTGAACGGACCCGTCGCGCCGACGAGGACATCAGCGGTGAACGACGAGCCGTTGACCGTCAGGCGCCAGACCTGCGCGAGGTCGTCCCACGACGCATCGGTGACGTCGTGACCGCACCGGATGTGGGGTGTGACGCCGAAATCCGCAGCGCACCGGGCGATGTACGCCTGGATCTCACGCTGCAACGGATACAGGCGCGTCCAGTCCGGGTTGGGTGCGAACGAAAACGAGTACAGAGCCGACGGGATGTCGCACTGCGCACCGGGATACGTGTTGACCTCCCACGTTCCGCCAACAGCTGCGGCGCGCTCGAACACCACGAGGTCGTCGAATCCGTTCTGCAAGCATCGAATCGCGGCGCCGATGCCGCCGAATCCCGCGCCGATGATCGCCACGTGAAAGTGCCGCCTGGCCGGGTCGTGTCGGGTTGGGGCTTGCTGGACTGAATCGTGCTGGACTGAATCGTGTTTGGCAGGGTGTTGTTGGGCTGAATCGTGCACTGTGTGGTTCCTCCTAGAGGTCGACGACAGCGTGGTCGTCTGCTGCGCGCGAGACGCAGATCATCATCGAATCGTCGCGTTCGTCACCGATCAGTACGCGGTCGTGGTGCTCGACGGCGCCGGCGAGCACCCGCACGCGACACGCCCCGCAGAAGCCCTGCTGGCACGAGTAGCGCACGTCGGGTCGCACGCGGCGGATCGCCGCGAGGGCGCTCTCGTCTGCGGCCACATCGACCGAGCCGCCCGAGGCGAAGTCGATCCGGAACGGCCCGCCGTCGACAACCGGTGGCGGACTGAACCTTTCGCTGTGTAGTTCGCGCCCGGGATCGTGCTGCACCACGAGGCGTCGCGTCGCGGCGAGCATGCTCGACGGTCCGCACAGGTAGATCGGCGCGGTGTCGCTGGCACTGCCACTCCCGATGCCCACGCCGAGGAGGTCGGCCATGTCGGGCGGGCCGTCGACGTCGTCGGCGTGAATACGCACCCGGTCGCGATCGAGCGCGAGCAGTTCGTCGAGGAAGGGCATCGTCGCCCGCGACCTGCCGGTGTAGACGAGCTGCCAGTCGAGACCGCGCGCGTGTGCTTCGCGGACCATCGGGAGGATCGGGGTGATGCCGATCCCGCCCGCAACGAAGAGACATCGTGCGGTGGCGGCGAAGTTGAATGCGTTGCGCGGTCCCCGGATCCGCAACTGATCGTCAGCTCGCAGCACATGCATCTCCGCCGAACCGAGCCCGTCGGGTATGCGCCGCACCGCGATTCGATAGGTGGTGGTGTCGGCGGGATCGCCGGTGAGCGAGTAGTGGCGCTGCCGGTCGGACGGGGTGAACACGTCGATGTGTGCGCCGGGACTCCACACGGGCAGGGCTGATCGGTCAGGTCGGGCGAGGGTGACCAGGCGCACCCCGTCGACCGCCTCGACACTCTCGACCACGTCGAGTCGCATGTCGAATCCGACCCGCCGCACCGGATTCGGCCGCGAGAGTCGGTCGGCGAGACGCGCCTGCGCGAACACGCGAGAATAGCCCCGCGCCAACCGGTGGATCTCACGCAGGACCGGCGTCGGATTGTCGACGTCTGTGGTGGGTGGTGGAAGATAGTTCACTGCTCCGCCGCCCGCGCCGCCGGTGAGATCGCCAGGTAGCGAACGGCTTTGTCGATATCGCCCATGCTCGACGGATGGAACCCCGGGCGGAGGTACAGGTAGATCTGCTCGAACAGGAACGAGATTCCGGGAATCATGTGCCGACGTGCCGCAAGCGCGAACGCCACCGGCCACGGGCGGCGTCGAGCGATGGTCGCGTCGTTGCGATAGAGGTACGCCGCAGTCGAAAACCACAGTGCGGCAAGCCCTGTCGAGGCGATCAGTGCGGTGCGCGCACGACGAAAGTAGCCGCCGTCGACGTACTGGAATGCATCGAACGCGACGTTTCGATGCTCGAGTTCTTCCGCACCGTGCCACCGGAGCAAATCGAGCATGGTGGGATCGACGCCGACGTCGTCGAAGGCCGTGTTGTCGAGCAGCCACTCACCCACCACCGCGGTGAAATGCTCTGCTGCCGCGTAGATTCCGAGGCGCTCCGACAGCCACGCCCTGCTCGCGCGGCCGTCGGTGATGCCGTGATCGCCGAAGATCTTCTCGACCGCGAATTCGATGCGTGCCATGACGGGCCCGATCTCGACCCCGTTGGCGATCAGGTACTTTCGGAACCCCTCATGCGACGACGCGTGCGTGGCCTCCTGACCGACGAATCCGACGACCTCCTCCCGTAGTCGAGGGTCGTCGATCAGCACAAGCGCCTGCGCGAACACGTCGGCCATGGCTCGCTCCCCCTCGGGCAGGACGAGGTGCATGACGTTCCAGAAGTGCGTCGCGTACGGCTCGCCGGGGATGTACTCCAGCGGCACTCCGCTCCAGTCGAATCGAACGGGACGAGCGTTGATCGCCAACGCCTCCTCGTCGTACTCGCGTGTGCGCGCCCGGTATGCCTGCTCGTGCGCCTGCTCCTGTGGCTGTGCGTGCGTCACGGACCCTCCTCCTCGTGCCAACTCGGGGCGACGACTACGTGAGTCACGTCACCTCCCTGACGCGAACAGTGAAACACATCTTGCTTCAGTGTTTCAATAGCCGGACGTCGTTTACGCTGACACCATGTCCGTACCCGGTCTGTTCACCGCAGGGGCGGGCGTCGACGCCGCATCCGACCCGATTCTCGACGCCGCGCTCGACGTCTTCGCCGATATCGGGATCCGTCGTGCCACGGTCGACGACATCGCCAAGCGAGCGGGCGTCGGACGTGTCACCGTCTACCGCCGGATCGGCGGGCGCAACGAGGTGCTGACCGCGGTCCTGATCCGCGAGGCAACGCGCCTGTTCGCCGACGTACGCGCCGCAGCCGACGCCGCGGATACCTACGCCGACAGAGTGGTCACCGCATTCGCGACCACGGTGACGACCGTACGAGGCAACCCGGTGTGGAATCGGCTCCTCGAGCTCGAGCCCGCGTCGGTGCTCGAACAGTTGACGCTCAACGGATCGTTCATCCTCGCCGCCGCCGTGGAGGCAACCGCCGACATCCTGCGCACCCCTGACGTCGCGCTCGACGACGACGAGTTGGCGTCACGCGCGGAGATTCTGGTGCGCATCACACATTCCATCCTGCTGACACCCGAGGTGCGCGTGCCGCTGGCGAACTACGACGACGTCGAGAAATTCGCGCGCGACCACCTACTCGCGATCGCCGGCCCGGGCTGAAAGGCCCCCGTGGACCACTGACACGACGTTGCGGCGGAGGCGGTCAGAGCAGTGCGGTGAGCACGCACCACACGATGAATGCCGAGGGAAGCAGCGAGTCGAGGCGATCCATGATCCCGCCGTGTCCCGGCAACAGCGTGCCCATGTCCTTGATGCCGAGGTCGCGTTTGATCTGGGACTCGACCAGATCGCCGAGCGTCGCGCAGACCACGAGAACAGGCCCGAGGATCAGTCCGATCCACCACTGGCTGTCGAGCAGCCCCACCACACAGCCGATCGCACCCGCGGTGCCGACAACCAGCGAACCCCCGAGGCCCTCCCACGACTTCTTCGGACTGATTGCCGGTGCCATCGGATGCTTGCCGAAGAGCACCCCGGCCGCGTAACCGCCGACATCGGAGCAGACCACGACAACCATCAGGGTGGCGACGCGAGCGGCGCCGTGGTCCTGGACGACCATCATCGCGCCGAACGACGCCAGCAGAGGCAGCCAGGCGAGCACCAGCACGCTCACCGAGAGGTTCTTCAGATAGTTCACCGGCGCGTGGTTGATGCCCTGCGCCAACAACATCCACACCATCAGCACCAGGAGCGTGCCCACGAACGCCACCAGGACGCCGGTCGTCCCCCACGGCCAGCTCGACCAGATGATCGCCTGCCCGCCGACGAGCAGCGGCGGCAACGCAACGTCGTAACCGCCGTCACGCAGGCGTTTGGCCACCTCCCACGTCGCGATCGCGAAGGCCACCGCGACGACGACATACCAGAGTTTCGGTGCGAACAGCAGGATCAGAATGATCCCGATGCCCAGGGAGAACCCGACCCCGAGGGCTGCCGGGAGATCACGCCCCGCGCGCGACTTCTTCGGCTCCGCCTCGGTGGTCGTCTTATCCGCCTCGGCTGTACTGCCGTCGTCGTCGTGATTCGTCGCTGAATCGTCGGACATGGGATGTGTCGGCTCCTCGGTCACACCTCGAGCAATTCGGATTCCTTGTGCTTGACCAGCTCGTCAACCTGGTGCACATAGCCTGCGGTCGTCTTGTCGAGCTCCTTCTCGGCGCGCGACACCTCGTCCTCGCCCGCCTCGCCGTCCTTCTGGATGCGCTTGAGCTCGTCGACGGTTTTGCGGCGGATGTTGCGGATCGCGACCTTGGCGTCCTCGCCCTTGCCCTTCGCCTGCTTCACGAGCTCCTTGCGGCGATCCTCGGTCAGCTGCGGAATGGCGACGCGGATCAGGTTTCCGTCGTTGGTCGGGTTCACGCCGAGGTCGGAATTGCGGATCGCGGTCTCGATGTCACGCAGACTCGACGGCTCGTACGGCTTGATGACGACCAGTCGGGCTTCCGGAGTCGTGATCGACGCGACCTGGGTGACGGGGGTCAGAGCGCCGTAGTACTCGATGTGGATCTTGTTGAACATCGAGGGATTCGCGCGACCGGTCCGGATGGACCCCATGTCCTCGCGCGCCACGCCGACAGCCTTCTCCATCTTCTCCTCGGCGTCGAACAATGCGTCGTCAATCATGTCGGTTCCTGGTCCTCGTCGTTGTTGCCGGTTCTCGTCCGTACCGCGCTCGCCGCGTCGGGGGTTGGCCCCGTCGGCCTATGTGCTGACCAGTGTGCCAATACGCTCGCCGGCCACCGCACGCGCGATGTTTCCCTTCTCCAAGAGATTGAACACGAGCATCGGCATCTTGTTGTCCATACAGAGACTGAACGCGGTCGCGTCGGCGACCTTGAGCTCCTTGTCGAGTACCTCGCGGTGGGTGACCTCGCGATACAGCGTCGCGTCGGGGTTGGTCCGCGGGTCGTCGCTGTACACACCGTCGACAGCCTTCGCCATGAGCACGACCTCTGCCTTGATCTCCAGCGCACGCTGAGCAGCGGTCGTGTCCGTCGAGAAGTACGGCATGCCCATGCCGGCACCGAAGATCACAACGCGACCCTTTTCGAGGTGGCGCTGGGCACGCAGCGGGAGGTAGGGCTCAGCGACCTGGCCCATCGTGATCGCCGTCTGCACGCGGGTGCTGATCCCGCGCTTCTCCAGGAAGTCCTGAAGGGCGAGGCAGTTCATCACCGTGCCCAACATGCCCATGTAGTCGGATCGGGCACGGTCGAGGCCGCGTTGCTGGAGTTCGGCACCTCGGAAGAAGTTGCCTCCACCGATGACGACCGCGACCTGGACGCCCGAATTGACCACCTCGGCGATCTGATCTGCGACGGTGCTCAGCACGTCGGGATCGAGACCGACCTGACCACCCCCGAACATCTCGCCGCCGAGCTTCAGCAGTACGCGGTGGTAGCCCGGTCGTGCGGATTCCTGGGACTCGGGGGTTTCGCTCATCAACATCCTCAACTCGTCGGTTCGCCTCGTCCATCTTATGGGGACGTCGCGGTCCTCGTGATCGCGGTCGCCGATCGACACTCCGGTAGGGCGCGACTCGGCCCCTGCCGACGCGGGCACGACAGGTCAACACAGAGTGACGTGGAGGCGAAGGAGCAGCTCAGCGGCGATGAGCGGCCGCGAACAGGCTCCGTAGCGCAGGCCTGTCGTCGAGGACCGGATACGACCGACGTGGACTGTGCACGCCGTCGCCCTCCATCACGAACGCGACGAGGGGGCTCCCGGAATCCGCGATACCCACTCGCGACAGGAATGCTGCGACGATCTGACGCGACATCGGCCCCAGTTCGTGAAGGGGACGATTGCGATGTATCCGCAGCCCGAGGTTGACCTGACCGATGGCATCGATGCCGTGGCGGGCAAGGGTGTCGAGCACGATTCCGATCTCGACGCCGTAGCCGGGGGCGAAAGGAATGGAGGTCAGCAGTTCCCGTGTCGCGGCGTACTCACCCGCGAGCGGCTGTATCAACCCGCACAGTTGCGGACACAATGCCGCGATCAGCGGCCGTACGGTGAGCTCGGTGACCCGTCCCCCGCCTGACGGATCGACCCCGTCGACGCCCATGAGAGGACGCCGGTAGTAGCCCTTCACCAGCTGCAGGTCGGGCGTGGTGAGTAGTGGTCCGACCAGCTTGGGCACATACGTCGGATCCGGGTCGACGAGGTCGCTGTCGACGAACGCGACGAGGTCGCCGGTCGTCGTCGCCAACGAACGCCACAGCACCTCACCCTTCCCGTCGGCAACCGGGATGCTCTCGAGTGCGGACTCCCGCGTCTCCACCCTTGCTCCGGCCGCACGCGCGACCTCGATCGTCGAATCGGTGGACCCGGAGTCGACCACGACGAGCTCATCGACCAGCGTGCCGACCAACGGCAGGATGGCTTCGACGACGCTGCCGACCGTCCGTTCTTCGTTGAGTGCGGGCAGGACGACGGAGATCGTCCGCCCGGCTTTCGCTTCGACGAGCTCCTCGACCGAGAAACCAGGACGTTCCCACGTGTTGGACTCCAGCCAGGTGGCCGACCCCTCCGACGTCGAAATCGTCATCGACGACGCAGCGTCGGCATCCGACGCCGCGTTGACCGCGTGATGCCCGCTCATCGCGTCAGCGCCGCCTTGAACTGCGGCCATGCCCGGTGCAGCTCGTCCTGCCAGTACGGCCAGGCGTGTGTACCGCCCTCATAGAAATGGAACGTCGCGGGCACGCCCAACTCGCGCATCCGCCGCTCCAGGTTCCGCGAACACTGGTCGGTTGCCGTCTCGATGACCGCACCGACAGCGACCTGCTCGGCGAGCTTCTGCCCGTTGCCGTCGATGCCGGGACCGTTGATCGTGTCGTAGCGACCGGGCACCCCCGAACCGTTGGAGACGTAGACAGACTTGCCCCGGAACTGCTCGACGTGCAGGTAGGGATCGTTGTCGCGCCACGCCGGAGCCGTCGGCGGACCCCACATATTCACCGTGTTGCCCCCACCGCGGCCTTCCACGACCAACCGAACCGCCGCCTGGCCTGCCGGATCGCTGGTCTGGGCACAACCGCTGAACGACCCGAGTGCGCGATACAGCGTCGGCGCGTGCAGCGACAGCTGGAACACCGATGTACCGGCCATGGATATCCCGGCGATGGCATTGCGGCCGTTGCCGTTGAACCGCTTGTCGACGACCGAGGGAAGCTCTTCGGTGAGGAAGGTGGCCCATTTCTGCACACCCAGCTTGGGATCGGTGCGCTGCCAATCGGTGAAGTAGCTCGCCGCACCGCCCATCGGCACGACCACGTTCACATCCTCGTGCGCAAAGAAAGTTCGGATATCGGTCTGGTCGAACCAGCTACTGCCACCGTCGCCGCCCGCGGCGCCGTTGAGTAGGTAGAGCGTGGGAGCTGCCGCGCCGCTACGTGCGGGAATGACTTTCACCGGAACCGAACGTCGCATCGCAGGCGAAGCCACCTCGACGTCGATCTCCGTCGGGGCAACGACGTTCTCCGACACGATGCGGGCTCCGCCCGGCTCGGCCGCCGCCTCCGGCCCCGCGACAACGGCGCCACTGAGCGCACACGCCGCGGACGCGATCGCGACGACACATGTGCGCAGGGCGCGTCTGCTGCGCGCCCTGCCACGACACGCCGCCACGTCGACGTTCAGCCTTGCTGACTTCACTCGAATCTCCCCACATTCACCATCTGACACGTACCGCGACCATCGCCGCCGGCCATGCACACGCTCGCGACTCGAATCGACACGACCCGACTTTCACCTCGCCCCGCGCGTGACACCCGCTTCGCAGTCGGAACATCTGTGATCACGAAATAAGCGGCGAAGGACCCCCGATGCGGCAGTGTGCCGTACGCGATAACTGGTTGTCCACCAATTGAAGAAAGACCGGAAAGTTGGTCTTTTGACCCAATACCCACGGTCGCGAAAATGTACGTGTTGGTCTTTTGACCCACTTCAGTTCACTTGACTGACAACGGTTTTCACTGCCCGCGCGAGGCCACCCCGCCAATTGCGGCAATTAGCCTGTTACGGTACCGTCGCTGCAATATTGCATGACGTGTCATTTTCCGTCGTGAGGTGAGGGGAAATCGGGGTCCACACTCATCCACCGCCAGAGTGAATTGAGGTATTACCTGATGGTCAAGTTCGGCCTGATCGATGAGTGGCAGCCCCGCGTAGGAACGGTGACGAGCTGGACACTCTCCCCCGAGGCAATCGCCGCAGGAGCACAGGCACCAGTTCATCCGGTACCCGCGTCACATCAGCAAGAGGAATACCTTAAAGCCGCACTGCGCAACGAGTCCGCCGGATTCCGTTTCTCGCGACTTTGTCTGGAAGCCTTCGACTTCCAGACGCCTCTTGATCGAGGCGCACTCGAGCGTGCGGTCACGACGTTCCTGCGCAGACACGACACCTACCTCTCCTGGTTCTCGGCGGAGAAGGACGGATCGATCGCCCGGCACGTCGTCGATCCCGAGATCGTCGAGCTGTCGGCGACCGACCACGGCACCGTCGGGACGGCAGAAGAGATCCGGGCTCTCATTTCGGACATCACACCGGGTCCATTTCACTGGAACTGTTTCACATTCGGAACAATCGAATGGGATGGCGGCTTTACCCTCTACGCAGCCGTCGACCATCTCAATACCGACGGTATTTCGCAGGCGCTGACATGCGTCGAACTGATCACCCTGTATTCCAATGAAGCATTCGGACTCAAGAACCCGGTTCCCGAGATAGGTAGCTATCTCCGTTACTGCGAGCATGAGCGCAGCGTCTCTCGCGACCTGACCGCGCAGTCACCCGAGGTGCGCCGGTGGATCGAATTGATCCGGAACAATGATGGCGAACTACCACACTTCCCACTGCCGCTGGGCACGGAATCCGAGGGCTATACACGCAGTGGGCATCTGACGGAGAGCGTCTTCGACGAGTCGGCCGCTCAACGATTCGAGAAGATCTGCAAGGAGAACGGCGCCAACATGACCGCGGGGCTCCTCGCGGTGGCCGCCATTGCGTACTGCGAGTTCACCGGTGCCGCAGAGTATCTCGCGATGACACCGAAGAGCACCCGTGCCGTCGGTCCCGAACTGAACTCCGTCGGATGGTTCACCAGCCTCATTCCCGTGCCGATCGCGGTCGCGCCCGGTGCCAACTTCACCGATGTCGCAGCCCTGGCAGGACAGAGCTACAAGGCTGGCAAGGATCTGACCGACGTGTCGCTGCACCGGGTCGCGCAGTTGGTCTCCGACGACGACGCCGTCGACATCCCCGTGGGGTGGACGGTGCCGATGTTCTCCTACATCGACGTCCGCAAGCTTCCCGGAGTCGACCTCTTCGATGCCATCAACGGCTGTCTCTACGGCAATCGCGGCAGTAGCGAAGAGGTCTTCATGTGGGTCAACAGGTTCAACGATCAGACGTCGATGACCTTCCTGTTCCCCGACACCGACGAGGGCCGCGACTCGCTCGCGCTCTACACCGAGAAGGTCAAGAAGATCATGCGAGCAGTGGCCGACCAGGGCGATTACCGGCCCGAACCAGCCGCCGCGAACTGATCGGTCGTAGCCGCGTGGCTGCCAACACCACCCCTGTGGTGTCGTCGAATGCGGCACCCGACACACCGACACGGGCCGCGTGGCTCGCGCTGGCAGGGTGCCTCCTCGGCGTGTTCATGCAGATGCTGGACACGACGATCGTCAACATCGCGCTCCCCGACCTCACCGTCGACCTCGGCGCGTCGACGTCGGAGCAGTTGTTCGTCCTGAGCGTGTACACGCTGGCCTTCGCATGCACGCTCCTGACTGCTGCGACGCTGGGTGGTCGCCTCGGTCGACGTCGCATGTTCATCTTCGCGATGGTCGCGTTCACGGTCACGTCCGTGCTGTGCGGCCTGGCCCGCAGCCCGCTCGAGCTGATCATCTGCCGCGGCGCCCAGGGCATGAGCGCAGCGCTGATGTCGGCACAGACGTTGGCGCTGATCGCTGCGTTGTTCCCCAAGTCGCGCCACGGCGCGGTCTTCGGCATCTACGGCGCGGTCGCGGGACTGGCCGCCATGTTGGGACCGGTCCTCGGCGGACTCCTGGTGACCGGGGATCTGTTCGGTTGGGGATGGCGCGCGATCTTCTTCGTCAATGTTCCGATCGGCATCGTGGCATGCGTGCTCGCGGGCCGTCGACTTCCGCAGATGCGCGACGCCGACCCGCCGCGGCTCGATCTGGTCGGTGTGGCGCTGTCGACCGCCGGCCTGTTCCTGCTGCTCTACCCGCTGGCGGTGGGCCGCGAGCAGAACTGGCCACCGCGTCTGTGGGCCATGATGGGTGCGGCAGTGGTCCTGTTGGGCCTGTTCGTCGTCGTCGAACGTCGTCTGCTCCGCAGCGGAGGCGCTCCCCTGCTCCGACTCGATCTCTTCGCGTCTCGACGATTCTCCGTGGGGCTGCTTCTCTCGCTGCTGTTCTTCAGCGTCTTCGCGGGGTTCTTTTTCACGGTGTCGGTCGCGACCCAGTTCGGCCTCGGCTATTCGGCGTTGCGCACCGGGCTGCTCGCACTTCCATTCGCGATCGGGGCGGCCGCGGGTTCCGTCGGTTCGCCGCTTGTGGTTCGTCGGCTCGGGCCGGCACGCACACTGTGCCTCGGTGTCCTGATCTTGTCGGCGGGACTCGCCTGGCTCGCAGCAGAATTGGAGCCACAGACCGCGTCCTTGTCGGTGGCGGCCGTCATCGCGCCGCTCGTCGTCGGCGGTATCGGCACGGGATTCTTCATCGCTCCACTGCAGACGGCGATCCTCTCCGACACGAACGACCAGAACATCGGCTCCGCGTCGGGCTGTGTACCGACGGTGCAGCAGATCGGCGCCTCGATCGGACTGGCTGTGGTCACGATCTTCTTCTTCGGTCAGGTCTCGGCCCAGTCGGTCGAGGCGGTTCCCGCCGCGCGCGCCGGATTGTCTGCAGCGCTCGAGAACACCGACGTCGACCCGATGTTCCGCGGTGCGGTGGCCGACCGTTTCGCCGACTGCGCGTCGGCTCAACTGAGCTCGGCGCATCCCGAAACTCCCGCACCGGGTTGCTCGACGTCGGGGTCTGCCCAGCAGGGCGTGGCCGCCACTGTCGCAAGGCAGGCGGCGCCGGAACTCAAGACAGCGGGCCGGCACGTCGCGGCACAGAGTTTCATGGGCGCATTCCGCGCGACCCTCTGGGTGCTCGCGATCCTCGGCTGTGTGATCGCTGTACTGTCGCTCGCGCTCGGGCGTCGCAGTGGCGACCAACAGCCGCAGTAGCGCCCAGCAGTCGGGTAGCAACCAAAAGACTGCCGCAACCAACAAGCAGGACGGCTCACGAAACCCGACGCCCGCATCCGATTTCGGATGCGGGCGGTGGTGGTCGTGCCTTACGCCTTCAGTTGGCGCCAGTGCTTTAGGACTGGCCGACCTCGAAGCGGGTGAACGCCTTGACGGTGGCGCCCGCCTCGTCGAGAACGTTCTTGACGGTCTTCTTGGAGTCCTTCACGAACGGCTGGTCGATGAGGACCGAATCCTTGAAGAATCCGGTCAGACGGCCTTCGACGATCTTCGGCAGAGCCTTCTCCGGCTTGCCTTCTGCCTTGGCGGTCTCCTCGGCGATACGACGCTCGTTCTCGACGACGTCAGCGGGGACCTCGTCGCGAGTGGCGTAACGCGCCTTGAGAGCGGCAACCTGCTGTGCGGCATTGCGCGCGGCCTCGGCAGCGGCATCGCCGTCGCCGTCGTAGGACACGAGAACGCCGACGGCGGGAGGCAGGTCGGATGCACGCTTGTGCAGGTACACGGCGACAGGTCCGTCGTAGTAGACGACACGACGCAGTTCGAGCTTCTCGCCGATCTTGGCCGAGAGCGCCTGCACGGCATCGGCGACGGTGCCGTCACCGAGCTTGGCTGCCTTGAGCTCCTCGATGTCGCTGGTCTTTGCGACCAGAGCGGAATCGAGAACCTGGTCGGCGAGCGCCTGGAACTCGGCGTTCTTCGCGACGAAGTCTGTCTCGGAGTTGAGCTCGATCATCGCGCCACCCTTGGCGGCGACGAGGCCTTCGGCGGTGGAGCGCTCTGCGCGCTTGCCCACGTCCTTGGCACCCTTGATACGGAGTTCCTCGACAGCCTTGTCGAAGTCGCCGTCGTTGTTCTCGAGGGCCTTCTTGCAGTCCAACATGCCTGAACCGGTGAGCTCACGGAGACGCTTCACATCGGCTGCGGTGTAGTTCGCCATCGTTGGCGAGCCTCCTTCAAGTGGGTTAAACGGTGCGGGTGCTCGCAGAATCCGGAGGGATCCTGCGAGCACCCGCCGGTGGCTATCGGCTACGCGCGTCAGGCGGTAGCGGGCGGCTCCGTTGCGGCGGGAGCCTCGGCAGCAACCTCTGCTGCCGGTGCGGCAGCCTGGGTCAGCAGTTCCTGCTCCCACTCGGCGAGCGGCTCGCCTGCGGCGGCGTCGGGCTTGGCGTCCGAGGATGCCTGGCCTGCGCGAGCCTGAACACCCTCGGCGACGGCCGAAGCCACGACGCGGGTGAGCAGTGCAGCACTGCGGATCGCGTCGTCGTTACCCGGGATCGGGTAGTCGACGAGGTCGGGATCGCAGTTGGTGTCGAGGATCGCGATGACCGGGATGTTGAGCTTGCGTGCCTCACCGACAGCAATGTGCTCCTTGTTGGTGTCCACCACCCAAATGGCAGAAGGCACCTTGGCCATATCCCGGATACCGCCGAGTGTCCGCTCGAGCTTGTTCTTCTCGCGGGTCAGCATCAGGATTTCTTTCTTGGTGCGACCCTCGAAACCGCCGGTCTGCTCCATGGTCTCGAGTTCCTTGAGACGCTGCAGACGCTTGTGGACGGTCTGGAAGTTGGTGAGCATGCCGCCGAGCCAGCGCTGGTTCACGTAGGGCATGCCGACGCGGGTGGCCTCAGCGGCGATCGACTCCTGAGCCTGCTTCTTGGTGCCGACGAACAGGATGGTGCCGCCGTGGGCGACGGTCTCCTTCACGAACTCGTAGGCCTTGTCGATGTAGGTCAGCGTCTGCTGCAGATCGATGATGTAGATGCCGTTGCGGTCGGTGAAGATGAATCGCTTCATCTTCGGGTTCCAACGGCGGGTCTGATGCCCGAAGTGTGCGCCGCTGTCGAGCAGCTGCTTCATGGTTACGACAGCCATGAGTCTTCTGTCCTTTGTGTGCAGTTGACATCGCCATCGGGTGATGACGATCCTGGCGCCTGCGTCGCGCGGACCCGGGTGTCCGGGACCGCCCGCGCGAGTTTGTCGGCTCTCACACGCGACCGTGGTCGCCGTGGTGCATTGCCTGATGCAGGCGCGCGAAGTCACCTCATCCGCGGATGAGATGCCCCATCAGCTTACGCCGCCGCAGTTCAGAACCCAAAACGCCTCCTGCACGGCCCACCTTTGAAGAATTCTTTCGCGGCAAGGGAGCTTTCCGCGTCGCGCGCGCGTCAGAGTCGGCATGGACACCCACAGAGTCGACACGACCACCGACGACGAGCCGACCAACTCACACTCCGACGACCTAACCGGGCGCCTCCCGATTGTTCGACGACTGCTCGTCGTCCTCACCGACATCGCCCTGACCAGCGCACTTCTGCTGGGCGTTCCATCGCTTGCCGCCGCCCGTCCGCCCACCTACACCGCGCCGCTCGCTCCCAAGCCGACGGTGGTCACCGGATTCGACGAGCCGGATCAGCGGTGGCACGCGGGCCACCGTGGCGTCGACCTCGCCGTCGTCGAGGGCACGCCGGTTCTCGCGGCAGGCGACGGGGTGGTCCGGTTCGCGGGCGAGGTCGGCGGCAAGTCGACGGTGTCGATCCAGCATGCCGACGGCCTGATCACCACCTACGAGCCGGTCCGCCCCACGGTTCGGCGCGGAGATCGTGTGAGTCGCGGGGCATCCATTGGGACAGCGCTTGGCGGACACCCCGGATGTCCGACGACCGCCTGCGTGCATTGGGGCGCACGACGCGGCGCGGGGCGCAGCGCCGACTACGTCGACCCGCTCGGACTACTCGGCGCGGTACGGGTGCGCCTCAAACCGCTCGACGGCTGACGCGCCAAGGCTTTTCGGGATTCTCCCGGATCACGCCCGCGGATGCGCCTGACGGTGGGCCGCACGCAGACGTTCGACGCTGACGTGCGTGTAGAGCTGCGTCGTCGCCAACGACGCGTGGCCGAGGAGTTCCTGCACCACACGGAGATCGGCCCCGCCCTCGAGGAGGTGGGTCGCGGCGGAATGTCGGAGACCGTGGGGCCCCATCGACGGCCCGCCCGCGGCCTCGACGGCCCGGTGCACGACGCTGCGAGCCATGCGCTGATCGAGGCGTCCGCCGCGCGCACCGAGCAACAGTGCTTCTCCTGATCGTGGACCCACCAACGACGGTCGTCCGTCGCGGAGCCAGCGGGCCACGGCTTTCGCCGCGGGCGCCCCGTAGGGCACCGTGCGCTCTTTGTTGCCCTTCCCGATCACGCGCACCACCCGGCGGTGGCCATCGATGTCCGCGATGTTCAGCCCGCACAACTCGCCAACGCGAATCCCCGTGGCGTACAACAACTCCAGAATCGCGATGTCTCGCAGCGCAAGGGGCTCGTCGCTCTCGCCAAGCGACACGGCTTCTTCGCCTCCGTCGGCATCGGTCTCCGATGCGGGGCTCTGCTTCCCCGCAGCGGCAATCGCGGCGGCCGCCTCGTCGGGCGCGAGGATCGGTGGCAGTGTGCGATGTGCTTTGGGTGCCTGCAGTCGGGTCGACGGATCGTCGCCGAGTATCTGTTCTCTGGAGGCCCAGGCGCAGAACGTCTTTGCCGACGACACCTGACGCGCGACGGTGGTTCGGGCCGCGCCGCGCCGAGTGTGTTCGGCCAGCCAGGACCTCAGTAGTGCCAGATCGATGTCGCCGACGGGAACTCCTCTGGCGCCCGCGAACGCGATCAGGCCTCGCACATCCGACAGGTACGCGCGGATGGTGTGCTCACTGCGGCCGCGCTCGTGTCGCAGATGGTCGGCGAAGTCGTCGAGCACGGACATGGTCATCGATCGATGACAACGAACGACGCGCGTATACGCAACCGCACACGCGCGTCGTTGTCAGATTGTCACGGGGTCAGATCGTCACGGGGTCAGATCGTCGCCTTGGCGTTCGGGGCTCTGACCCCTGCGTCAACGGCTGCCACGCAGGCGGGGCAGCCGTCCGGCCACCCGACCGGCCGTCGCTCTTCAACCGTTGACGCCCGCGCCCTCCTCCTCGGCACGCAGATCGGACTTCCACTGCCGGAAACCCTCTTCCGTACGGCCCCGTCGCCAGTAGCCGGAAATCGACGCCCTCGCTGCGCTCACGCCACGCTCCTTGCGCACATAGCCGCGCAGGTTGTGCATGACGGCCTGCGCCTCGCCGTGGATGAAGACGTGCGGTTCGCCGTCGAGCCAGTCGGTCTCGCGCACCGCCGCGACCAGCGGGGCGTTGTCACCCGCGCGGTCGTCGGACACCTCGCCCGCAGGACCGCCGCGATGGACCCAGGTGATCTGCACGCCGGACGGTACGTCGAGCGGAACCTCATCGTCGGGGCCTGCGACCTCGATGAACGCTTTCGCGATCGCACCCTCGGGCAACGACTCGACGGCCGCGGCCAGCGCGGGAAGGCCTGCTTCGTCCGCGGCCAGCAGGTGCCATGCGGCGTCGTTGTCGGGGCGGTAGCCACTACCCGGACCGAGGAAGTGCACGGTGGAACCGGGAGCAACCGTCGCGGCCCAGGGACCGGCGATGCCCTCGTCGCCGTGCACCACGAAGTCGATTGCGATCTCGCGCGCGTCCTCGTCGACAGTGCGAATGGTGTACGTGCGCAACACGGGCTGCTGTTCCGGCGGTAGCGACCGCGACGCCCTCGGGTCGAAGTCGTCCGGGAAGTCGACACCGTCGGGCATGAAGATCAACTTCACGTACATGTCGGTGTCGCGCTCGTCCCGTGGCGGTAGTGCCACGGCGAAATCGCCGAAGCCGTCACCACCCAGATAGAGCCTCACCATGTGGGGTGTGATCTGCTCTCGCCGGAGCACCGTCATCGAATTCACGCGCTTTGCCATGAAACCTCCTAATGCGTTCCAGCTTACGCCACTCGAATTAGGGTTACCTAAATCGCGAGTCTCCATCCCGCACCGTCGCCGGCGATCAGACCTGCAATCTCCAGTCCCGCGAGCGCAGCACGAACGATACCGACGTCGAGGCCCGCGGCGAACGAGATCTCGGTGATCGTTGCACTCCCCTGACCGGGAATCGCGTCGTGGACCCGCTTTTCGTCGTCGGTCAGCGTGTCGGTGGGCCTGTCGCGACCGCGTCCGGGGTCGCCGCCTCCGTCGGGTACCGCCAGTGTGATGACCGACGCCGCGTCGGTCACGAGCACGCCGAGCCCATCGGCGATCAGGCGATGGCAGCCCACCGACGTCGCCGATGTGACCGGCCCCGGAATCGCGCCGACCGGTCGGTCTATCGCGCGCGCCCACGCCGCCGTGTTCGCAGCGCCCGACCTCTTGCCCGCCTCGACGACAACCGTCGCCGACGACAGCGCCGCGACCAACCGATTTCTCGTGAGGAACCGGTGCCGTGCGGCCGTGGTGCCCGGCGCGTACTCGGACACCACGGCTCCGCTGCCCGCGATCTCGGCGAGCAGCCGGGCATGTCCCGCCGGATAGTCACGGTCGATCCCGCAGGCAAGGACCGCCACGGTGATGCCTGCCGATGCGAGCGCGGCACGATGCGCGGCGCCGTCGACGCCATAGGCACCACCCGAGACAACAGCCCACCCCTGCGCACACAGCTCGCTGGAGAGCTTCCCGGTGACGTGCTCGCCGTACGACGACGCCGCTCGCGACCCGACGAGCGCAATCGAAGCGGCCGCGACTTCGTCGAGGCGCGCTGGGCCGCGCACCCAGAGTGCGATGGGTTCGTCGCCGTGCACATTCGGCTCGAGTCGCGTCAACGGAAGCAACGACCAGGCGGGCCATTCGGAGTCGTCGGACGTGATCAAGCGAGCATCAACCGCGTGCGCGGTGTCGAGATCCTTGGCGGGAGTGCAACTCTCGGCTCGAGCGCTTGTCGGACCCAGAACCGCCTCGTGACCGCTCGGTACCCGTCGACGACGAATGGCGTCGGCCGCGGCCTCTGCTCCGATGTCGTCGACGAGATGTCGGATGGAAGAACACGGAGGTTCGGCCACAGCACTCAGATAGGCCCACGCACGCAGCAGCTCATCGTTGTGGTGGGTGTCGGCGTACACGGTCATCGAAATCCCCCTCGGTCTCGGTACAGAAGTGCTTGCGCCACATCGGTTTCGGTCGGTACGTCGCCACCGCGCAAGTCGGCCAAAGTCCACGCGACCCGCAAAGCCCGATCGACGCCCCGCGTTGTTACGCGCCCCTCCCGAACACAGACGTCGACGGGCCGAAGGGCCTTGGGTGACAGCCGAAACTGTTGTCGCAGTGCCGAACCGGGCACTTCGGAGTTGGTTCGCCAGCCGTGTTCACGCCAGCGTTCTATTGCCGCGGAACGAGCGGCGGTCACCCTTGCCCGGATGTCGGCGCTCGACTCCTCCGCTGCCATCATCAGCGCGGCGTTTCCCGGCGGCTCCATCTGCACCCGCAGATCGACACGGTCCATCAGCGGTCCGGACAGCTTGCCCAGATAGCGCCGCCGCACGACCGCGCTGCAGACACAGTCGACGTCGTGCACCGGGGCACAGGCACACGGATTCGCGGCGAGAAGCAGCTGGAAGCGCGCCGGATAGGTGGCAACCCCGTCGCGACGACTGATCCGCACCTCTCCCTCTTCGAGTGGTTGTCGCAGGGAGTCAAGCACTTTGGGCCCCATCTCGGCACACTCATCGAGGAAGAGAATTCCTCGATGTGCCAGCGATACCGCTCCGGGCCGCGCGATGCCGGTACCGCCACCGACCAGGGCTGTGGTCGAGATGCTGTGGTGTGGGGCCACAAACGGTGGCGACGTGATCAGCGGCTGGCCCGGACGCAACCGTCCCGCGATCGAGTGAAGTGCGGTGACCTCCAGTGATTCCTCCTCCTCGAGGGGCGGGAGAATGCCCGGAAGTCGGCGGGCCAGCATCGTCTTCCCGATACCCGGCGGGCCGGTCATCATGACGTGATGTGCACCGGCAGCGGCGATTTCGAGTACGTGGCGCGCCTCGCTCTGACCGATCACATCGGCCATGTCGGCGATCGGATCCGCGGGGAGCGCCTTGATCTCACACACCGTGTCCAGCACACACTCGCCGCGCAGCCACGAGGCCACCTCAGACAGCGAATGCGCGCCGCCGACCTCGATATCGCGCACGAGGGTCGCCTCACCAACCGACTCGATCGGCACGACTGCACGAGCGAAACCCGCGTTGCGCGCCTCGATCACCGCCGGAAGCACGCCGCGCACCGGACGGAGACGTCCGTCGAGCGCCAGCTCGCCCAGAAAGATCGTCCCGCCCAACCTCGACGTGGGAACAGCGTCCGTCGCGGCAAGTATCGAAACTGCAAGGGCCAGATCGTGTCCCGACCCGCTCTTGGGCATCTCCGCGGGCGCCAGGTTGACCGTCACCTTCTTCTCGGGGAACTTGACCCCCGAATTCGAGATGGCGGCCCGCACCCGGTCGCGCGCCTCTCGCAACGACGAATCGACGTTGCCCGACAACGAAAAGCCCGGCAACCCCTGACTCAGAGATGCCTGCACCTCGATCACGCCTGCCTCAAAAGCGTTCAGACCAACCGAATGACAACGCCCCAACGACATCGCACGTCCCTACTCGAATACGCCACTGTGGTGGCGCAACGCAGCGAACTCTGTGCGATCGGGATAGCGTGAATCGAGTTGTACCGAGATCACGTCGAATCGGATGGACGGCCAGTACATCTCCTGCTCGGTGAGCCAGATCCGTGTCAATCGGCGCAGGCGCGACAACTTGTCGGCGGTCACCGCCTGCGCGGGATCGCCGAACACCCGACTGGCCCTCGTCTTGACCTCGACGACGACCAGCGTCGGGTCAAAGTCATCGTTGTCGTTGGCGATCAGATCGATCTCGCCATACCGACAACGCCAATTCCGTTCCAGGACAGACCAACCCAGACCGATGACATATCTGGCTGCCAGATCTTCACCCAGCTGCCCGATGAAGGCCCGCCGATCCGGACGCCGCTCCGACGACTCGCTTCTCATGCCACAACAGTGGCCGACGACGACGACGAGACAGCGAGAGAACCGGGATCAGTGCCTAGGTTGTGGAGCGACCGCCACCTGTGGACAGACGGTCATGACCCTCACGGCTCGTCTGGCAGCCGCAGCTCGGGCTTCTCGAGCTCCTCGATGTTGACGTCCTTGAACGTGATCACCCGCACCTGCTTGACGAATCGAGCTGGTCGGTACATGTCCCAGACCCAGGCGTCGCTCATGCGGAGCTCGAAGTACACCTCGCCATCGGTATTGCGCGGGACCATCTCCACGGCATTGGCAAGGTAGAAGCGCCGCTCGGTCTCCACCACGTAGGTGAACTGGCCGACGATGTCCTTGTACTCCCGATACAGGGACAACTCCATCTCGGTTTCGTACTTCTCGAGATCCTCAGCGCTCATCGTGCAAGCCTATCGCGATGGGGTTCTGGCGGGAGGTCTGGTCGGGGTCGGCGACGTCGGGCCGCGACGTTGCGATACGACATCCGGTGCTGGTGGGAGGGGCCATGCGCGTCGAGGCATGCCATGTGATGCGCGGTGCTGTAGCCCTTGTGGATCGCGAAGTCGTAGCCGGGAACCTCGTCGTCCATCGCGACCATGATCCGGTCGCGTGTGACCTTCGCGAGGATGCTGGCGGCAGCGATGCATGCCGCCGCGCCGTCGCCGCCGATCACCGGGAGCGACGGCGCGGTCAGGCCCGGAACCGCGAATCCGTCGGAGAGGACGTATCCCGGTGTCACGTCGAGTTGTGCCACCGCTCGACGCATACCCTCGATATTGGCGACGTGGATACCGATCCGGTCGATCTCGTCGGCGTCGATGACGACAACCGACCAGCTCGCGGCATACCGCGTGACAGCACGATAGAGGGTTTCGCGCGTGGCCTCGGAGAGGCGTTTGGAATCGTCGAGATCAGCCAGCGACGTCAGCTGAGTCGGCTTGAGCACGCATGCGGCGACCACCAGTGGGCCTGCGCACGCACCCCGACCTGCTTCGTCGACGCCTGCGACCGGACCCAGACCACCGCGGTGCAGCGCGAACTCGAAAGTGCGCAGCCCCGCGGCCCGCCGAACAGGTGACCTCGGCGGCCACGAACCCACGACGCTGCGACTGCTCACTGCTGCGGGTTGATCGAGCCGACACCACCGATCCGCGACACGGGGTAGATGATGAAGCGCACCTTGCCGCGGACGTCGGACACCGGAACGGTGCCTTGCAGCTCGTCGGTGACGTGATAACGCGAATCCGCCGAGTACTCGCGGTTGTCGCCCATGACCCAGAGGTTGCCGTCGGGCACCTTGATGGGGCCGAAGTCGGGACCGTAGCAACTGGTCACCTGGTTGTCGGGCTCACCGGACTGGCCCGACGCCACGTCGCGCGACTGAAGACTCTTGTCGATGTACGGCTCGTTCAACGGCTTGCCGTCGACCTTCACGCCCACCCCATCAGAGTTGCGACATTGGACGGTCTGACCGCCGGTGGCGATCACGCGCTTCACCAGATCGTTCTCGTCGGGCGGCGCGAAACCAAACCACGACAGACCGTTCTGCAGACCGTGAACGACGGGATTACTCGACCGCGGCGACTCCCAGTCGCCGTCCCACGACGATGTCGGGGCACGAAAAACGACCACATCGCCGGGCTTCGGATCGCCGAAGCGATACGCGAGCTTGTCGATGACGATGCGGTCGTTGGTGCACCCCTGACATCCGATGAGCGTCGACTCCATCGACTCCGACGGGATCACATACTGCCGACCGATGAAGGTCTGCAGAATCCACGTCACCAGCAGAACGCACGCGACGATGATGATCGTCTCGCGCAGCCATGAACCACGTTTCCGTTTCGGTTCGTCGTCGTCATCCTTGGTACGCCAGGGGCGCTCCTCGGAGTCCTCGGACCGGCGGTCGACAGGATCTGCCGGGCTCGAATGGGCGTCGTCTGCGTCGGAGTGATTCGCCGCGCTGTGTTCGGATGCCACGTCGTCAGGGTAGACGCGTCAGCGCTTTTCCTTGATCTTGGCTGCCTTGCCGCGCAGATCGCGCAGGTAGTAGAGCTTCGCGCGACGCACGTCGCCGCGAGTCAGGACGTCGATCTTGGCGATGTTGGGGCTGTGCACCGGGAAGGTACGCTCCACGCCGACACCGAACGACACCTTGCGGACGGTGAAGGTCTCGCGGACACCGCCACCCTGGCGACGGATGACGACACCCTTGAAGACCTGGACGCGCTCCTTGGAGCCTTCGATGACCTTGACGTGAACGTCGAGGGTGTCACCGGGGCCGAACGCGGGGATGTCGTCGCGCAGCGACTGCTTGTCGAGGAAGTCGAGGGTGTTCATGATGTCGTTGTTCCTTAATGTGGCTACTGATGAACAGAGGAACCTGGCGACCCCCGCCATTGGCGTCGACGTTCCGACGATACGGCGTGAACGGTTCGAACCGGTTCGTGCTCCGAGTCATGCCCGAGACGTCTGTCGACGGCCTCAGGCAACCCGTCCATTGTGCCAGAGCACCAGGGTGGAAGTGAAATCGCGCGTCCGCGGTACGAGCAGTTACCCCAAACGTCGGCTCACGTTCGCGGCGACGGCGGCGATGCCACCGCAACACCCTCTGCCACCAGCACCGATGCAATTCCCTGCGGCATCGTCATGGCCGACGCCACGATGACGGGTGTCAGCCGCGCGCGTGCCATCTCGGCGACGATCGCGTACTCGGGCGGGCCTCCATCGCCCGCGAGCAACTCGCTGGGTGCGATCGCGAAACCCGGGCGCTGATACGGCTGCGGGTCGCTGGTCGCGACCACCCTGACCTGGCCTCCGTCCGCGTCGGTTCCGACGCCGATCGCCACACGCATCCACTCGGAGAAGGGCGACGGCAGCGACGTCTGCAATATCGCCGCACGCTCGATCAGCCATGTCGGGTCGATGTCGGGGGTACTGGCTTGGGCTCCCACGGCGCGGGCACCCTGCAGCGCGCCACCCGCCGACGCCCCCAGCGCCCCGAGCGCCCCGAAACCTCCCGCCGTCATCATGCCGCTGGTCGCAGCCGGCGGAGTCGATTCGGTTCGCTGTTCCGAATCGGCCACCTGTGCTGCGGAATCGCCCGCATCCCCGGCGCGCCCGGTGTACTCGTCACCCGCGGCGGACAGCGCGTATCGACCCGCGCTCGCCGCCGACACCCGAGCCGAGTCGTCGCCGAGTGCGTCGGCCACCGAGCCCGCCAACCGGTCGCGATCGGCGATGGACGCGAGCAGTGTCACCTCCGCACGCGCGTCGACGGTCGCCAGTGCAAAGGTGTCGAGCGACGTGGCGAATGCAGCGAATCTGTCGGCAACGCCGCGCATGCCGGTGACGTCCGACGTCACCTGCGTGAGGGCGTCGATCAGCCCGTCGTGGAAGCGTCCCGACCCGTCGTGATCGCGTCGTAGGGCGTCGATGACGTCGGCGAGGTCGCGCAGTTCGTCACCGATTCCGCGGAGGCGGCGGCCACAGTCGACGAGCGCGGTCTCGTCGGCGCTCGGCCAGCACCCGGGTGCGAGCGATTCGGCAAGACGTCGAAGCTCCTCCGTCGCGCCGGCGGCGGGGTACGTGGTGTTCACGCGTCCGTTCATGGCGCGCACCTGTCTGATCCGGCGATCTGACCGGATGTGCGGAACTGAGCGTCGAGTTCGCGGTCGACCTCGACCACCTGCGTCGCCCCGGCGACGGCGTTGTCGGCGATGACCGTGAGCGCCTGCGACAGCCCCTCGACTCCACGCGAGCACCCCTGTTCCGCACGCAGCGCCCCCGGACGAAACGCCGCGGCGGGCGCGCCCTGACCCATCGCGTCACCGACGACGAGTCCGACGGCCATCACTTCGTCGCCCATCGCGTCGACACGTCGGGCGATCTCGGACAGTCGGCGCCCCAGATCGGCGTTCGCCGTGCCGTCGACACGCATCGTCGCCGTGTCGTCGTGAGGTGTGCGCGACTGCTCGTTCATCGGGGTACCTCGTCTCGACGCGTCGGCGCCTCGTCGTGGCTTCGCCGGACGTCGGAGTAGGTGGGTCCGAGCTCGGACACGGTGCGCAACAGGCGCTCTCGCTGGTCGTGGAGCTCCAAGTCTGCGCGCGTGGCTAGTTCGACGATGGTCGAGGAGAGCTGATCAGCACGGTAGTGGCGCAATGCGGCAGGGCGAATGTCGATGTCGCGCACGAGTCCCCGCGACCCGACGGTCACGCTCACCAACCGATCGGGAGTCGACGCCTGCGCGGTCAGCCGATCGAGTTCGCCTGCGACTCTTGCCAATTCGACGCGCTGATGGTCGACCTCGTCGAGCATGCGTGTCCATCGATCCCGCACAGCACTTCCCTCCCCACCCCGTCGACCGCTTCGCTGTCACTGCCCGGTTTGCGGAGATCATAACCGGACGCCGACAGGCACACGCCGTCTCAACGCACACCTGTGGAAATCGCGGACCGCCGAGAAGGCCCCGGAGAGCCCGCCATGGAAGCCAGGAGAGTCAGTCGTCGAGCAGGTCGGGTCTGCGCTCGCGAGTTCGTTCCAGCGACTGCTCGTGACGCCAGGCGGCGACTTTGGCGTGGTCGCCACTGAGCAAGACCGGCGGGACGTCGAGTCCGCGCCACTGCACGGGGCGGGTGTAGCTCGGACCTTCGAGCAGCCCGTCGGAGAACGAATCCTCCTCGTGCGAGCGCGGGTTGCCGAGGACACCGTCGATGAGCCGCACGGTCGCCTCGATCATCGCCATCGCGGCCACTTCGCCACCGATCAGCACGAAATCGCCGAGGGAGACCTCTTCGACGCGGACGCGCCGGGCGGCGTCGTCGAAGACTCGCTGGTCGATTCCCTCGTACCTGCCGCACGCGAACACGAGATGCTTTTCGCGGCTGTAGCGTTGCGCGGTTTCTTGTCGGAATGGAATGCCCGCGGGCGTCGGGACCACGAGGAGGGCGTCGTCTGGGCACACCTCATCGAGACACGGCCCCCAGACGTCGGGTTTCATCACCATGCCCGGCCCGCCACCGTACGGCGAATCGTCGACGGCGCGGTGGATGTCGTGGGTCCAGTCACGGAGATCGTGAACCCCGACCTCGATCGCCCCCTTGTCGATCGCCCTGCCCAGCAACGCAATACGCAGGGGATCGAGATACTCGGGAAAAATGGAGACGATATCGATGCGCATGGGACCGGTGCGCAAAGGATCCGCGCGTACCGAATCCGTACGCGGTGATTCGCTCATGACTCGCCGACGTCGAGCAGCCCGTCGGGCGGGTCGATCACGATGCCGTCGAGTCCGACGGTCGGCACGATCTCGCGCACGAACGGCACCAGAACCTCGCGCCCATCGGCTGTCTTCACGGCCAGCAGATCGTTGGCAGGCAGATGCAGCACCGAGCCGACAACGCCAACCCGTTCGCCCTCGATGGTGGTGACCTCGACGCCTTCGAGTTCGTGGTCATAGAACTCGTCCGGGTCGTCGCCCGAGTCGACGTCGGCGCTGTCGATGAGGAAGAGCGTGCCGCGCAATGCGTCGGCCGCGGTGCGGTCGGACACCTCGGCCAACGACAGCAACAGCCGCCCGGCATGCTGCCGGGCGGCTGTCACCGTGTAATTCTTTTCGTCTCCCCCACGACCGGGTCGGCCACGGACGACCGAGCCGACCGCGAAGCGATCCTCCGGAACGTCGGTACGCACGTCGACAACTACTTCACCACGAATACCGTGTGACTTCGCGACACGTCCGACGACGAGATCCATCGTGGAGCGTCTACTCAGCGATCGGTGTCGACGATGTCGACGCGCACACCACGGCCACCGATTCCGGAGACCAGGGTGCGCAACGCGGTTGCCGTGCGACCGTTACGACCGATGACTTTTCCGAGATCCTCAGGGTTGACGTGTACCTCGACGAGGCGGCCTCGCCGACCGGTGATCAGTTCGACGCGCACGTCGTCGGGGTTGGCAACGATTCCGCGGACGAGATGTTCGACCGCGTCGGCGACGACAGCGCTCACGCCTGGTCCTTGGCGTCGCCGGCAGCAGCCTCAGCCGGAGCCTCGTCTGCGGCAGGCGCATCGTCAGCCTTCTTGGCGGCCTTCTTCTTGGGGGTGGTCGCCTCGGCGACGGGCTCGCTGTCGGCGGCGGCGAGTGCCGCGTTGAACAGGTCGAGCTTGGAGGTCTTGGGCTCGGCAACCTTCAGCGTGCCCTCGGCGCCCGGCAGACCCTTGTACTTCTGCCAATCACCGGTGATCTTGAGGATCGCGGCGACGGGCTCGGTCGGCTGTGCGCCGACACCCAGCCAGTACTGCGCGCGCTCGGAATCGACCTCGATGAGGCTCGGCTCTTCCTTCGGGTGGTACTTGCCGATGGTCTCGATCACCCGGCCGTTGCGGCGGGTCCGAGAATCTGCGACGACGATGCGGTACTGCGGGTTGCGGATCTTGCCGAGCCGCGTGAGCTTGATCTTGACAGACATGTGTTGCTTCTCCAGTGGTCACTGCGCAATTCAGCGGCCCGCCGGAAGTGGCGGACCCGGTTTTGCGATCTATTCGGGTGTGACCGTCGGGCGGTGCGTAACCGGTCCGACGAACCGAGGATCCATTGTGCCAGACGGCACCGGGGAGGAGAAATCGCCGCGACTGCGGCGCTGTCAACGCGTATGGAGCATGCGGATGCCCACCCCGCGACAAGGCAACCGCATGCTCCATACGACAGAAACGGACCCACAGGCCACACAACCGCGCTCGGCCCCCCAGAACGAGCGTTGCGCGTGGCCCGACCGAAGTCGGGACCCGCCGACGCGCCTCAATGCAACGTGAGTGCCACCCTACTAGGCGGTAACAAGGGAAACCACGGCATGAAAGGTGGCGTACCTCACACCGGATTCGTCGCCGGCCCGAAAGCGTGACCGTCAGACGACATGACCGCCTGCGCACACAACGGCGCGGGGGCGTCGAAGCGTCGAGAGATCCGCCCGAGGATCGTCATCGAGGACGAGGAAGTCGGCGCGGTCACCGTGCTCGAGAGTTCCCGCTCCGAGCCAGCGTCGGGGTTCGGTGGTCGCCGATGCGAGAGCACCTGCGGCACCGAGGCCGATACCCGCGAGCCGCTCGATCTCGTCGACGATGCGCCCATGCCCGATGAATCCACCGGCATCGGTACCCGCGTACATCGCAACGCCCGCCTCGCGCGCCGCGGCAAATGTCGCGGGCGCATCGGCATGCAGCTTGCGCATGTGCGCGGCGTATGTCGGGTATTTGTCTGCGCCCGCGGCGATCTCGGGGAAGTTGTCGACCTGAATCATGGTGGGCACCAGGGCAATCGACTTCTCGACCAGCAGGTCGATCTGATCGGCGTGTAGGCCGGTGCCGTGCTCGATGCAGTCGACGCCAGCCGCGATGAGGTCGTCGAGCCCGTCACTGCCGAACACATGCGCCGTGATGCGAGCACCCGCGTCATGCGCCGCAGCAACGGCACCGTCGAGTTGGGATCGGGTCCACAGCGGGGCGAGGTCGCCCACCCCGCGGTCGATCCAGTCACCGACGAGCTTGACCCAGCCGTCGCCTGCAGCAGCCTGTCGGGCCACCTCAGCGGGTAGGTCGTCGGGCTCGTCGAGTTCGATGCCGTATCCGCGCAGGTACCGCTTGGCGCGCGCGATGTGCTTGCCGGACCGGATGAACAGGGGGCCGGCGTCGGCGTCGAGTGGGTGGGTGTCGAGCGGTGAACCGACCTCGCGGATGAGCAGTGCCCCGGCTTCGGCGTCGGCGCGCGCGAACGCGCGGGCCTGCTCGATGGTCACGCCGAGTCCCGGCGCGATTCCCACGTGATTGTGGGCATCGACGAGTCCCGGAACGATCCAGCCGTCGGTGGCGACGGTCGTGGCGTCGGGCACCGGCTCGCGCGAGATGGTCTCACCGACCACCCACAGCTCGACGAGCTCATCGGTCAACGGATCGTGACCGCGATAGTGACGTGCCGTCGACGATCCGCGACCGCTCACGGCTACTTCTTCTTCGGCTGCTGGAACTGCGAGATATCGATGCCTTCGAGGCCCGGGGGCAGTTCGTCGAGACCAGCAGGCATGCCCGAGAGATCGGGGAAACCACCGGGCATACCGGGGAAACCGCCGCGCACCTTCGGTGGTGTCGGTCCACGTCCCTTGGCTTTGCCCTTCTTGCCCTTGCCCTTTTTACGGTTGGTCTTGCGAGAACCGCCGCCCAAGCCCATGCGACCGGACATCTGGGCCATCATCTTGCGAGCCTCGAAGAACCGGTCGACAAGCTGATTGACCTCGCTGACCGTCACACCCGAGCCGTTCGCGATGCGAAGTCGGCGTGAGGCGTTGATGATCTTCGGGTTGTCGCGCTCGGCGGGAGTCATGCCCCGGATGATGGCTTGCACGCGGTCGAGTTGCTTGTCGTCGACCTGCGAGAGAGCGTCTTTCATCTGGTTGGCGCCCGGCAGCATCCCGAGGATGTTGCCGATCGGTCCCATGCGACGCAGCATCTGCATCTGCTCGAGGAAGTCCTCGAGTGTCAACTCGCCCTGGCTGATCTTCTGTGCGGCGGCTTCTGCCTGCTCGGCATCCCAGTGCTGTTCGGCCTGTTCGATGAGGCTGAGCACGTCGCCCATACCGAGGATTCGGCTCGCCATTCGGTCGGGGTGGAAGACGTCGAAGTCCTCGAGCTTCTCACCGGACGACGCGAACATGATCGGCTGACCGGTCACCTCACGGACCGACAGGGCAGCACCGCCGCGAGCGTCACCGTCGAGCTTGGTGAGCACGACACCCGTGAATCCGACGCCGCTCTGGAAGGCTTCCGCGGTGGCCACCGCGTCTTGGCCGATCATCGCGTCGACGACGAAGAGCACTTCGTCGGGCTGAGTTGCCTCACGGATGTCGGAGGCCTGGCCCATCAGCTCCTCGTCGATACCGAGGCGACCTGCGGTGTCGATGAGCACGACGTCGTAGTGGTGATCGCGGGCCTCGGCGACGCCTGCGCGCGCGACGGCGACGGGATCGCCGTGGCTGACCGTGCCCAGATCGCCCGTCTGGCCGATGCTGGTCCCGGGATCGGGCGCGAACACCGGGACACCCGCGCGCTCGCCGACGATCTGCAGCTGGGAAACGGCACCTGGCCGCTGGAGGTCGCAGGCGACGAGCAGCGGAGTGTGGCCCTGTTGCTTGAGCCAGTGGCCGAGCTTGCCCGCCAGCGTGGTCTTACCCGCGCCCTGCAGGCCCGCGAGCATGATGACGGTCGGCGGGTTCTTGGCGAACCGCACGCGGCGCGTCTCGCCGCCGAGGATGCCGATGAGCTCCTCGTTGACTATCTTGACGACCTGCTGGGCGGGGTTGAGCGCCTGCGAGACCTCGGCGCCCTTGGCGCGCTCCTTGATCCGGGCGATGAAGGCGCGCACCACGGGAAGAGAGACGTCGGCCTCGAGTAGGGCAAGACGGATCTCACGTGCGGTGCGGTCGATGTCGGCGTCGGACAGGCGTCCCTTGCCGCGCAAATCCTTCAGCGCACCGGTCAAGCGATCGGAGAGGGAGTCGAACATTGTTCCAGTGTCCCATGAGCCGACGTGTGCTCGCCGCAGCGGTGCGTCTCTCGTTCCCCCTGCCGACCGTCGACAGAGGGAACGCGATCGTCAACTGATCGGGACGCCTGATCGTCCGGAGCCGGTCGTGCCCGCGGGGCCGCCGTCGCTGTCATCCTCCGAACGCGGCTGAGGCGGTGGACATGCCGCGATCACGGCATCAGCCAAGGCGGTACGCGCCTGCGGGGTGTCGTCGGCCAGACGAAGACAGAAGTTGTCGACGACGGTCGGCCCGAGAGTCGTCACCTTCGCCCACCGGACGTCGGCTCCCTGCTGCTCGATGACCTTGCTGACGCGACTGAGCAGACCCAGGCGATCGTCGGTGCGCAACTCCATCAGCACCTCGTCGTCGGACGGCGCGGAGGCCCAGAGGACCCGCGGCGGAGCGATGGCGAACAGCGCGGGTACCGCGTTCTTGGGATGCCCGGCACCATCGACGGCGGGATCGGTACTTCCCGCCGCGGCACCGGCTCCGATCCCCGGTGCGGCATTGACCGAGCCGATCGTCGGGATCGGCGAACTGCTTTCGCGCGCGTCGAGACGCTCGATGACGTCGATCTTGCCCTCCACGGCCGCGATCAACTGCTGGCGAAGCAGACCGGCCTCCGGCGGCGAGCCGAATGTCGGGACCACGACAAACGTGTTGACCGCGCGGCGTTGCCCGTCCGACGTCTCGATTCCCTGAACCGTCGCGGAGTGCGACCGCAACCCGTTCAACGCGACGACTCCCGCCATCTTCGACAGCAGACCCGGCGTGTCGGGCGCGACCATCACCACGGTGAACGTGTGCGGTCCCTCCCCCTGCGTGATGCTGACCGCATACTCACCGGACTCTGCGAGCGCACGCGTCTGCGCACTGAGCGGTTCGGGCTCCTCGGGGGTTTCGCCGTCGATCAGGCGCATCGTGCGTCGGACGAGATCGTTGATCAGCGACGCTTTCCACTCACCCCAGACACCGGGACCCGTGGCCCGTGAATCCGCTTCGGCAAGTGCCGCAAGTAGTTCCAGCAGCACCCTGTCGTATCCGAGAGTCTCTGCGACCTCTGTCGCGGTTGCCGGATCGTCGAGGTCGCGTCGCGTCGCAATCGACGGCAGCAACAGATGATGACGCACCAGCTCCGACAGCACGTCGACATCTTGCGGCCAGAGTCCGAACCTGTTGCCCACCTGTACGGCGAGTTCGGCTCCGACGATGCTGTGGTCGGCACCGCGTCCCTTGCCGAGGTCGTGGATCAGCGCACCGAGCACCAGCAGGTCGGGTCGCGAGACGCGGGTCGTCATCGAGCTCGCGTAGGCAGCGGTCTCGACGAGGTGGCGGTCGACGGTCCAGGTGTGCACCGCGTCTCGTGGCGGAAGATCACGGACCGCACCCCACTCCGGCAGGAGTCGGCCCCACAGCCCGGTGCGGTCGAGCGCCTCGATGGGATCGATCATGTGATGCCCGGAACCGAGCAACACCAGCAGGTCGCTCAGCGCTTCTGCCGGCCACGGCTCGCGCAGTTCTGGTGCGTAGTCGGCGAGCCGCGAGAGCGTCGAGGCGCTGATCGGCAGTCCGGTACGCGCCGACGCCGACGCGACGCGAAGGATGAGTCCTGGATCTTTGCTCGGAATCGCGTTGCGCGCCAACACGATCTCACCGTTGTGCTCCACCACGCCCTCGTCGAGCGGACGTCGGATGGGCGATCGCCTCAGCTTCGAGAGACCGCGGCGCGGTAACGCATTGCCCGCAGTCCGCAGGCCGACGTCGATCGAGTAGCTGATCGTGCGGGCGGAGTCGCTGATGACGCGCGCGAGGTCGAAGCGGTCGCCGATGCGCAGCGATGCACCCATCTCGTCGGCGTCCTGTGCGCGCACCTGCTCCCGGGGACGCCCGGCGATCCGGTGCAGTTCGGTACGGATGTCCAACAATCGGTGATAGGCCATCTGCGGCCCCGCATTCGGCGAATCGGGACGCAGGCCTCCCATGCCGTCGGTGAGTTGCGCGATGGCCAGCGCGCCGAGGAGTTGCACGTCGCGCAGGCCCCCGCGACCGTTCTTCAGGTCGGGTTCCGCGCGATGCGCGATATCTCCCGCGCGACGCCATCGATCCTGTGCGTGCTCGACCACTTCGGGGAAGCGGTGTCTGATCTCGGTGCGCCACTGCTGGCGCACTCCCCCGATCAGCAGCGACGACAGATCCTCGTCGCCCACGATGTGGCGCGCCTCGAGCAATCCCAGCGCGGCCGTGGTGTCCTCGGCGGCGACCTGCAGGGCCTGAGGGACCGTGCGCACGCTGTGATCGAGCGGAATGTTGGCGTCCCACAGCGGATACCAGAGTCCGTCGGCAACTTCTGAAAGCCGTTCGACGGCGAGGTCGTCGTGCAGCAGGATCAGGTCGAGGTCGGAATGCGGAAGCATCTCCCCGCGCCCGAGTCCGCCGACGGCGACGATCGCCAGTCCGCTGTGCGGCCTGATCCCGAGCTCGGCCGCCTTGCTTGTCAGCCAGAATTCGTGCAGGTCGACCAGAACCTGCCGTAACCCGGGGGCGTCGAGCCTCCCGGCACCGGTGGCCTCGGTGAGTTGCTTACGGGTACGTGCCAGGTCGGTCGCTGCGAGAGGGCCACCGCCTGGTCCCATTCCGGGCCGTGGCCCCGCACCCGACGAATCGTCGGACGCAGGGCCACGGTCGGAGTTGACGAAAGGCAACGGGCCTACAGCGCGTCTGCGCCGCGCTCGCCGGTTCGGACGCGAACGACCGACTCGACCGGGGAGACCCACACCTTTCCGTCACCGATCTTGCCGGTTCGCGCGGCCTCCACGATGACATCGACGACCTTGTCGACAGCCGCGTCGTCGACGACGACCTCGACTCGTACCTTGGGAACGAAGTCGACCGAGTATTCAGCGCCGCGGTACACCTCGGTATGGCCCTTCTGGCGACCGTAACCCTGCACCTCACTGACGGTCATTCCCAGAATCCCGGCCTGCTCCAGGCCGGCTTTGACGTCCTCAAGCGTGAACGGTTTCACGATTGCGGTGATGAGCTTCATTGGTTATCCCTCTCCACAGGATTCAGCGTAGTAGTCAACGACCGGGGATTCATGCCAGTTCGTACGCGGTCTCGGCATGTTCTGCCTCATCGATGCCACTCTTCTCCTCATCGGGCTTGATGCGCCAGCCGAGCGGCTTGAGCACCAGAGCGATGATCGCGGTGAGAACACCGGTGAACGCGAGTGCGAATGCGGCGATCACGATCTGCACCACGAGCTGCTTGTAGTCGCCGCCCCAGAACAGGCCCGTGTCCTTGGCCAGGAAGCCGATGCCGATGGTGCCCCAGAGTCCTGCGACCAGGTGAACACCGACGACGTCGAGCGAATCGTCGTATCCGAACTTGTTCTTGAGTCCGATGGCAACCGCTGCGAGAGCACCCGCGATCACGCCGAGGATGAGCGAACCAACCGGCGTCAACGCGCCACAGGCAGGGGTGATGGCGACAAGACCGGCAACGATGCCCGACGCCGCGCCAACGCTGGTGGCGTGCTTGTCGCGCACCCATTCAACCCCGAGCCAGCCGATCATTGCCGCCGCGGTTGCGGCAGTCGTGTTGACCCAGACCTTGCCTGCCGTCATGTCCGCGGCGAGCTCGGAGCCCGCATTGAAGCCGAACCAACCGAACCACAGCAGTGCGGCACCGAGCATCACGAACGGGATGTTGTGCGGCCGGTAGGCGGTCTTGCCGAAGCCGACACGTGCACCGACGATGATGGCCAACACCAGACCGGCCATACCGGCGTTGATGTGGACGACCGTGCCACCGGCGAAGTCGATCGGCGCCACGTTGGCGGTTCCGTCCGAGTTCGTGCCGAACATCCATGACGCGAAGCCCTTTTCGGCGTTCGACATCAGGCCGCCGCCCCACACCATGTGGGAGAGCGGGAAGTAGACGATGGTGGACCACAGCACCGAGAACACCAGCCAGGTGGAGAACTTCACGCGCTCTGCAACAGCCCCCGAGATCAGGGCGACGGTGATGACGGCGAAGGTGAGCTGGAAGGCAAGGAAGACAATGGCGGGAACGTGGGTGTCGACGCCGGTCCACAACACGTATGTCGGCTTGTCTTCGGTACCCGCCGTGTTCATCAGCTGATCGGATCCGAACAGCGAGAACGGATTCGAGAAGATGCCCCAGATATCGGAGTCACCGGTGACGGTATTTCCGAACGACTCCGAAAACCCCCACAAGACGTAGACGATGCTGACGGTCGCAACCGAGCCGAACGACATCATCATCATGTTCAGAACTGCTTTACCCCGAGACAAACCCCCGTAGAAGAAGGCCAGCGCTGGAGTCATCAGAAGAACCATCGACGCACTGGCCAGCATCCATGCTGTATTGCCGGCGTCGGGCTCTCCGAAAACACTATCCGGTAGTGCAGAGACCACTGTAGAAAACCTCCTCAGAGCGCGCCGACGGCTCGGCGCCTGCAAAGACTCTGTCGGGCAGTGGTTTCAGCTGTGGTGCTCCCGTGTTTCGAGCGTGTGAACCAAAGCCCGATTCACATTTCGCGAAGGTAAATCGCCAGGTGAATCGGACATGGCCTCAAAGGTTTTTCGCAGCTTACAGAAGCGCGTCGATGAACGCTTCCGGGTCGAACGGCGCGAGATCGTCGGCTCCCTCGCCGAGTCCGACGAGCTTCACCGGGACGCCGAGCACCTCTTGGACGTTGAACACGATGCCGCCCTTGGCGGTTCCGTCGAGCTTGGTCAATGCGACGCCGGTGATGTCGACGACCTCGGCGAAGACCTTCGCCTGAGTCAGTCCGTTCTGGCCGACGGTGGCATCGAGGACGAGGATCACCTCGTCGACGGGAGCCTTCTTCTCGACGACTCGCTTGACCTTTCCGAGCTCGTCCATCAGACCGGTCTTGGTGTGCAGACGTCCCGCCGTGTCGATGAGCACCACGTCGACGCCCTCGTCGATCCCCTTCGCGACGGCGTCGAATGCCACTGCCGCCGGGTCGGCCTGTTCCTTGCCGCGCACGATATCTGCACCGACGCGCTCGCCCCATGTCTGTAGCTGATCTGCCGCCGCGGCTCGGAATGTGTCGGCCGCGCCGAGCAATACGCGCCTACCGTCGGCGACGAGGACGCGCGCGAGTTTGCCCGTCGTCGTGGTCTTGCCGGTTCCGTTGACGCCGACGACGAGTACCACCGCCGGTGTGTCGGCATGAGGCAGCGCACGGATCGAACGGTCGAATTCGGGGTGTAGTTGTTCGACGAGCACCCTGCGCAGCAGTGCGCGAGCGTCGTCGGCGTTGCGCACCGGATTGGTGGCCAGCTCGGTGCGGAGCCGTTCGATGACCGCTTCGGTCGCGGCCGAGCCGAGGTCGGCCATGACCAGGGTGTCCTCGATCTCCTCCCAGCTCTCCTCGTCGAGGTCGCCTGCACCGAGCAGCCCGAGCATGCTCTTGCCGATCGCGCCCTGCGACCGCGACAGGCGCCCACGCAGCCGACCGAGTCGGCCTGCCGTCGGCTCGATCTCCTCACGCGGCGGAGCTGTGGCCGCAGCCTCCTCGTCCTCGATCTCGTCGATCTCTTCGATGATCTCGTCGGGACTCTCACCGACCGACTCGACGATCTCCTCGAACAGCGGGGTGGTGACCGACGAATCTGTGTACTCGTCAAGCGGCACCGATTCGCTGGTCAGCGCCGACTCTTCGGTGGTCGCACCGGTGTCGGTGCCGTCCGCGGTCGGTGCAGCGGTATCGGTGGTGTCTGCGGCCGGTGCAGTGGTGTCGCTAGTCGCAGTGTCGGTAGTCGCAGTGTCGGTAGTCGCGGTGTCTGCTGTCTCAACGTCGGCGGTATCGGGCAGCGTGACGTTGGTGATGCCGCGACGTTCCGAGTCGCGCGGGACCGATGCGTCGTCGCCGACGCCGGGCTGACCGTCGACCTCGGTCCGCTCGGTGGGCGCGATGGTCGGCTCGGGTGGTTGCGCGACAGCGGTTCCCGACGCCGCACCACCCTGGCTGAAGCTGAAGCCCGACGACGCCTTGTACCCGCCTGAGCGATCGACCTGCGGTTTCGAGCCGTCGACCACTTGTGTCTGCTCGTCGTCGTGGAGGGAGATGCGTCGTCGACGCGCGAGGACGAGACCCGCGACGATCAACGCGAGGATGACGACGACCGCGATGACGATTCCGATGATGATTCCGGTGTTCACTGCTTCTCCAGTTCTTCCCGCATATCTCGGGCTGCGTTGTCCATCGTGCTCCTCCGCCGACCAGCGGAAGGGGCGTTCTCTATGTTGGCGCCCTGTTTGTCATGTTGGCGCCCTGTTTGTCATGTTGGCGCACTGTTCGTCGTCGCTGTGGTCGCATCCGGCACGTCGGTTTCCTGCCCGCCGACGCCGTCTCCCCCGTCGGTGCTGTCTCCACCCACTGCCGGCTGAGCGGTTGCCGTGACCGCGACGTTCTGGCCGCGCAGACGCTGTGAGATCACCGTCGTGATGCCGTCACCACGCATGCTGACGCCGTAGAGCGCATCCGCGACCTCCATCGTCGGCTTCTGGTGGGTGATCACAATGAGCTGCGACCGTTCACGCAACTGCTCGAAGAGGGTGATCAAGCGGCGCAGGTTGGTGTCGTCGAGCGCTGCTTCGACCTCGTCCATCACGTAGAACGGTGAGGGTCGCGCGCGGAAGATCGCCACGAGCATCGCCACGGCGGTCAGCGACTTCTCGCCACCCGAGAGCAACGACAGCCGCTTGACCTTCTTGCCGGGTGGCCGCGCCTCGACCTCGACTCCCGTGGTCAGCATGTCTCCGGGTTCGGTGAGGATGAGTCGACCTTCGCCGCCGGGGAACAGCGTCGAAAAGACTTGGGAGAACTCGCGTTCGACGTCGGCGTAGGCCTCGGTGAACACCTGCAGGATGCGCGCGTCGACGTCCTCGACCACGTCGAGCAGATCCTTCCGCGCGGCCTTGACGTCCTCGAGTTGCGCAGACAGGAAGCTGTAGCGCTCTTCGAGGGCGGCGAACTCCTCCAGCGCGAGGGGATTCACCTTGCCGAGGGTATTGAGGTCTTTCTGCGCTTTCTTCGCGCGCGCTTCCTGCGTCGCGCGGTCGTACGGCAGCGGCGCGGGCGCGACGACGCTCTCGCCGCGCTCCTTGGCCTGCTCGTACTCGGACATCTCCAACGCCGAGGGCGGCATCGGGACGTCCGGGCCGTACTCGGCGATCAGATCATCGGGCGACATCGCGAAGTTCTCCAGTACCTGCTCCTCGAGCTGCTGGATGCGCAACGCGGACTGCGCGCGGGCGACCTCGTCGCGGTGCACGGAATCACGCAGGGCGTTGAGCTGATCGGTGAGTGCCGCCGCTCGACTCTTCAGCGCCTCGAGGGTTTCGGTGCGCGCGGCCTTGACCTGCTCGAGCTCGTCGCGACCCGCCTGTGCTGTTGCGACAGCGCCGACGAGACGTTCGGAGACCGCGGTGGCAGCCTGGGCGACCTCGGCCGCCACCTGCGCCGCGACCCGACGAGCCTCGTCCTGGCGTCGGGCACGTTCACGGGCGTCCCGTTCACGTTGGGCGGCACGACGAAGCGAATCGGCACGGCCACGCACCGACGCGAGGCGCTCCTCAGCGGTACGCAACGCCAGACGCGCTTCCATCTCACTCGAACGCGCACCGGCGACGGCAGCGGCAGCCGCCGAGCGTTCGCCCCCGTCTCCCCCGACCTCGTCGGGTTCGGACGTCGACTCGTCACGCGCCAGGCGTAGGCGTTCCCGCAGCTCGGCGAGGGTGGTGAGCATGTCGCCGCGACCGTCTTCCGCGCGGTCGCGCTGCCGCGTGAGCCGGTCGGCCTCCGACTGTGCCGCGCGGACTTCCTGACCCAGTCGGGCGAGTTGCTCGTAGGCTCCGCCGACGGCCGCATCCGACTCGTGCAGCGCGGCCAACGCCTCTTCGGCGGCCTCGCGGCGGGCGCGCTGTTCGGTCAGTGCACCTTCGAGTGCCGCCTGCGTCTCCTCGGTGGTTCGATGCGCTGCGGCGAGATCTGCGGTTGCGGTGTCGATCGCCGAAGTGACCTCCAACGTCGACGGACGACGCGACGATCCGCCCTCCACCGACGCAGGGCCGATGCGGTCGCCCTCCCGCGTGACGCACCGGAGGCCGTGCCGTACCGCGAGGTCGACGCCTTGCTCGGCGTCGTCGACCACGACGACGTCGGCTAGTAGATGATCGACGGCACCCTTGATCTGCGACGGCGCGGTGACCACGGAGCTCGCCCAGACCGCGCCGTCGGGCAGCGCGACCTCGCGACGCGGTGCGGCGTCGTCGAGTCCGCCGAGGAGCAACGACGCCCGGCCGCCATCTCCGGTCTTCAACGCCTGCAGCGCGCGGACGGCAGCGAGCGCGTCGACCGTCGCAATCGCGTCGGCGGCGGGCCCAAGCGCTCCGGCGATGGCCGTCTCGAAACCCGAGTCGACAGCCAGCAGGTCCGAAACGGAGCCCGCCAAACCCTCCGGCGCATTCTCGAGCAGCCACGCACCGCCGTCGTTGCGTTCGAGGCCCACCGAGAGCGCCTCGATCCGCGCGGCCAGCGACGCGATCCGCTGCTCCGCCTCACGTTCGGCGGCCTGCAGCGACGCAACCCGCTCATTCGACAGATTCAGCGCCGCGACGCACCGCTCGTGGTGTTCGTCGAGGCCCTGCTCCGAGGCCTCCATCTGGCTCAGTGATTCGGCTGCCGAATCCTGTTGCTGCGCAGCAGTTTCGGCGCGTTCGACGGCGGCTGCGATCGCAGCGGTGAGGCGCGACGCCTCGGCGTCGACGCCGTCGGCCTTGGTCTGCAGACTCTCGACCTGTCCCTCGAGCCGCGCGAGTCCCTCGCGTCGGTCGGCCACCGCACGCACCGCGGCCATGTGAGCCTGCTCCGCCTCCGCGGCGACGCGCTCGTACTCCTCGAGTTCGAGCTTGGACACCTCCAGCGACTCGGCGGCAAGCGAAACCGCCTCGGCCATTTCGGCCTCGGTGAGCGCGGCCTCCTCAGCCTGGCGTTCGAGTTGTTCCGGATCGGGACCGCCGGAGCTGGCCGTCGGCTCCGCGAGGTAGCGGCTGCGTTCGGTTGCGACCCGATTGGTCGCGTCGACACGCTCGGCGAGCGCCGACAACCGGAACCACGCCTGGCCTGCCGCCGCGGCAGCGGGAGTGACCTGGGCGAGATGGTCGGTGTGCTCGGCGACCTCGGCATTGACGGTGTCGAGTTCTGCGGTGACCTCGTCGGAGCGTCGTCGAATCTCTTCTTCGACAGCGGTGTGCTCGGCCATCTCCGTGCGTCGGGTCACCAGGTCGTCTGCGGCCAACCGCAGTCGTGCGTCGCGGAGATCGGCCTGCACCGTCTGAGCTCGGCGGGCAACCTCGGCCTGCCGTCCGAGCGGTTTGAGCTGTCGCCGCAGTTCGGCGGTGAGGTCGCTCAGACGCGCGAGATTTGCCTGCATCGAGTCGAGCTTGCGAACGGCCTTCTCTTTGCGCTTGCGGTGCTTGAGGACTCCTGCCGCCTCTTCGATGAAGGCACGACGGTCCTCCGGCCGCGATTCCAGAATTGCCGCGAGACGGCCCTGCCCGACGATGACGTGCATCTCGCGCCCGATACCCGAGTCGGACAGCAACTCCTGCACGTCCATCAACCGGCACGAACTCCCGTTGATCTCGTACTCGCCCGCACCGTCGCGGAACATCCGTCGCGTGATGGATACCTCGGAGTATTCGATCGGCAGAGCGCCGTCGGAGTTGTCGATCGTCAGCGTCACCTCGGCCCTACCGAGAGGCGGCCGACCCGACGTCCCGGCGAAGATGACGTCTTCCATCTTGCCGCCACGCAGCGCTTTCGCACCCTGCTCACCCATGACCCACGTCAGGGCGTCGACCACGTTCGACTTACCCGAGCCGTTGGGGCCCACCACGCAGGTGATGCCGGGCTCGAATCGCAGAGTCGTGGCCGACGCGAAGGACTTGAAGCCCTTCAGGGTCAGGCTTTTCAGGTGCACGACCGTTAAGCCTACCCATCACCCGATGCAGTCAGGCGCAACCGGGCAGGCGGTTGATCGGCGGATCAGCGTTCGACGAATCCTTGCAGGTCATCCCGTGGCGCATCGAAACGTTCGACGACGAGGTCGACCCGACCGGGAGTGTCGCCCGAACGCAGCAGGTCGAGTAGCGCGTGCGCCTGCGGCTCGGCCCCCTCCGCGACGACGAGCACCCGCCCATCGGCGAGATTCGTCGCAGAACCGACCAGGCCGAGCTCCAGGGCGCGCGAGCGCGTCCACCAGCGGAACCCGACGCCCTGAACCTGTCCGTGAACATGCGCGGTCATCCGAACGACCTGGTCGGAACCACTCATCGGGGCGTCAGTCGCTCTCGATGACGAGTTCGACCTCAGTGCCCGCCTTGAGCGTGCGGCCCACCGTGCACACCGAGTCGATCGCGCGCTCGACGACCACCAGCAGTCGCTCCGCAGCGGCGGGATCGAGTTCGGACAGGTCGACGTCGAGCACCTCACGCAGGCGCGGGTACACCTCGTTCTCGCGGTCGGCGTCGCCCGAGACGCGGATCGTCGCGTCGTAGTCGTCACCGAGGCGACGTGCGAGCGGGCGGTCCGACGACATCCCGGTGCATGCGGCAAGCGCGATCTTCAGCAGCTCACCCGGTGTGAACACGCCGTCGACGTCCTGCGAGCCGATCAAAACTTCCGCACCACGTGAACTCTTGCCGGTGTAGCGACGCGTACCGGTCCGCTGCACCCACAACTCGGTGTGTGCCGAGCCGGCATCCGATACCTGCGGCGCCGCTGTGGTCGCGGACGAATTCTCGCTGGTCATCTGCGCGATGACTCCCTTCGCAATCGACGACGGCGCACCCGAGGCGCCGCTCGCAATAGTAGAACTGCTTCCGATGCCGTCTTATGCCGCGACATCTCTCACGCTGGGAGCGATGAACCGCTACTGCCGAGGCCTGGGCTGACACTTCGGGCAGAAGAAGGAGCCCCGGTTCATGAACTCCTCACGCCGCATCAGCGTCCCGCATCGTCGGCACGGCTGACCCGCCCGACCGTAGGCATTCAGCGAACGCTCGAAGTAGCCCGACTGCCCGTTGACGTTCACGTACAGCGCGTCGAACGACGTGCCGCCCACCGCCAACGCGTCGCTCATCACCGCGGTCGCGGCGTCGAGTAACTCGGCGAGCTTGCGTCGAGAGATGCCGTCGGTCACGCGGGTGCCGTTCAGCCGCGCTCGCCAGAGGGCCTCGTCGGCGTAGATGTTTCCGACGCCGGAGATCAGCGACTGATCGAGCAGTGCGCGCTTGACCTCCGTGTGCTTGCCGCGCATTCGACGCACCACCTCGTCCCTGTCGAACCCGGAGTCGAAGGGGTCGGGCGCGATATGGGCAATCGAGCGCGGCAGCGACGCCGGGTCGCCGGGCAGTTCGGTGTCGGCGTCGGCGGATTCGGCGTCGACATAGTCGTCGAGGTGCCACCCGCCGAAGGTCCGTTGGTCGACGAACCTCAACTCGTTGCCGTCGTCGAGCGTCGCGCGCACCCGCAGATGCGTGTGGTCGGGTGCGCCGACACGGGCGACCAGCATCTGCCCACTCATACCGAGGTGGACGACGAGCGCGAACCGGTCGACGCCGTCGGGCGCCTCGACGTCGAGCCACAGGTACTTTCCGCGTCGACGAGCAGCGAGAATCGTTGCGCCCCTGAGCCTTCCGACCAGATCGGGCGCATCGCCGACGTGCCTGCGGACGGCTCGCGGGTGGAGGACCTCTACGTCGGTGATCGTGCGCCCGACAACATGCTTCTCGAGACCGGCACGGACGGTCTCGACTTCGGGAAGTTCAGGCATCGCTCACGGCGTCACGCTCGGTGAGCGCCTGCCATGCCAGGGATGCGGCCTTCTGCTCGGCTTCCTTCTTGGTGCGTCCCACACCTTCGCCGAGTGCTTCGCCTGCGATCACCGCACGCGCGGTGAACTCCTTGCTGTGATCGGGGCCGGTCGAGCTGATCTGGTACTGCGGGGGCCCGTAGCCACGCTCGGCGGCCAACTCCTGCAACGAGGTCTTCCAGTCGAGTCCCGCGCCGAGTTGGCCTGCGCGGTCGAGGATCTCGTCGAAGAGGTCAAGGATGATGCGTTGCGAGGTCTCCAGGCCGTGGTCGAGATACATTGCGCCGAAAAGCGATTCGAGGCCGTCGGCCAGAATCGAATCCTTGTCGCGACCACCGGTCATCTCCTCGCCGCGACCGAGGAAGAGGTGGCGCCCGAGACCGCCCTCGCCGAGTCCACGCGCGACGTCGGCGAGTGCATGCATGTTGACGACGCTTGCCCTGATCTTGGCCAGCTCGCCCTCGGGACGTTCGGGGTATCGCTTGTACAGCCGTTCGGTGATCACCACGCCGAGCACCGAGTCGCCGAGGAATTCCAGCCGCTCGTTGGTCGGCAGACCACCGTTCTCGTAGGCATACGAGCGGTGGGTCAGTGCGAGTGTGAGCAGTTCATCCGCGATCGGTGTGCCGAGCGCTTCCAGCAACGACGCGACACCCTCGGAGTCAGCTCCCAGAGAGGCGACGGCGTCACGGCTGTCGGGTTGGGGTGCAGGCGACGCCGCGTCGTCGACACCGGTCACGCCGAGCCCCGTTCGCCGCTGTCGGAGTCCTGCGACCCCTTCTGCTCCAGCGAACCGAATTTGTCGGCGAGCTTGGCCCAGCGGGGATCGATGATCTCGTGGGAGTGGCCGGGTTCCGCGACCGCAAGCCGGACACCGCATTCAGCGCACAAGCCCGCGCAGTCCTCACTGCACAGCGGCGACATCGGGAGTTCGAGCGCAACGGCGTCGATGACGGCCTGCTCGAGGTCGATCCTGTCGTCGACGATCCGATGGATGTCCTCGGAGTCGGTCGTCTGCTCGGTCTCACTGTGGGGGTAGGCGTACAGCTCGGTCAGGAACACCGTCACCGTGCCGTCGACCGGTTCGAGACAGCGAACACATTGGCCCTCGGTCTCGCCGGAGACGGTGCCGGTGACCAAGACGCCCTCGGACACAGACTCCAGCCGTAAGTCGAGGTCGACGTCGGAATCCGCGGGTATCGCGATCATCTCCACGCCGATCCGATGGGGAGCGACGACCGTGCGATGGATCTCTTCCATCGTCCCCGGACGCCTGCCCAACGATCGGATGTCGAGGACGAAGGGATCGCGCTGCGCCTGCGCACCTTGAGTCACTGCATTCTCGGCCACATGTGCACCATACGCCCGACCAGGTCATTCATCGAACGACCCGACGCGCCGCTCAGACCGCGAGCGGCGAGCTGTGGTCGTGCAGGTCTGCCGAACCGGGTCGTCCCTGTTCAGCACTCGTCCGACGAGCACCTGCATCGTCGACGCTGCGCGGGTATTCGACGTAGTCGTGCATGCCCGCGCCGGTACGCAACTGGTGGCGTCCACGGTTGACCGAGCGCAGGGTCCCGGTGAGGATCTCCTCGAACTCGGCGAGCTTCTCGTCGACGTACACATCGCAGTCGCCGCGGAGTCGATCGGCCTCGGCGTGTGCGGCATCGATGATGCGCTCCGCCTCCGACTTCGCCGCCGCGACGACCTCGGTCTCGGAGACCAGGCGCTGCTGCTCGGCGATGCCGTCGGCGACGGACTTGTCGTAGGTGTTGTTGGCGGAGTCGATGGTCCGCTGCGCCTCGGCACGTGCACGCCCGGTGACGGCGTCGAACTCGCGCGCCGCGCTCGTCGACAGCCGGTGAGCTTCCGCGCTGGCCTCGTCGACCAGGTTCTTGCCGTGCGCGCTGGCCTCGTCGACCATCCGGTCGGCCTGCGCCTTGGCGTCGGCAAGAAGGCGGTCGGCCTCGGCGCGGGCGTGCGCGAGCATGGCGTCGGACTCCGACTCCGCGGTGGTCACGACCTTGTCGGCGTGATCGGCGGCGTCGCCGAGCATGTTCTCGCGCTGGTCGAGAACGTCCTGAGCGTCGTCGAGCTCGCCCGGAATCGAATCCTTGATGTCGTCGAGCAGCTCGAGGACATCTCCACGCGGCACGACACAGCCGGCCGTCATGGGAACGCTTCGTGCCTCTTCGACGATGGCCACGAGTTCGTCGAGAGCTTCAAATACCCGGTACACAGCTACCCCAATCCGGCTCATGCCATTACTTGTCAGTGAGACCTGTGTCGTGGTGACGCGGGTCCGTCTGAGACTGATGTGACTATTGTGCCGAATGTGATCGCTGGGATTATGGAGCCGGATGATATGGGCGTGTCGCCTGTGGCATTTGTGGCGACGGGTCAGCAGTGAACGTCAGACTGTCCGCTCCCCCGCCAGGACCGCCTCGAGGCGACGATAGATGTGCGGTGCAAGGTACGGCGACGCGTCGCCACCGAGCTTCGCCACCTCTTTGACCAGCGAACTCGAGACGTGCGCGAAGCGCGGATCGGTGAGCATGAAGACCGTCTCGACGTCGGCCAGCTCGCGATTCATCTGTGCCATCGGGAGCTCATAGTCGAAGTCGACACCCGAGCGCAGCCCCTTCACCAGGACTCCGATGTTCTTCTCGGTCAGATAGTCGACGAGCAAACCGGTCCATCGGTCGACGCGGACGTTTGGCAGATCGGCACAGTCCTGCTCGATCAGCGCGATGCGCTCGTCGATGCTGAACAGGCCGTGCTTGTTGGGATTGACCACGACGAGAACCACGATCTCGTCGAAGGCCGACGCCGCACGTTCGACGATGTACCGATGTCCCCTGGTGAACGGGTCGAAGGAACCTGGGATCACTGCGCTGCTCATGGCGTAAACCTACCGATCTCCACGCGCGTCTCCCCGTAGACCTTCTCGACGATGAGATCGAACTCGTCGGGCCACGTCGGCGCCGACGACCGCGCGTCGCGTTCGACGACGACGAGCGCGTCGTCCGCGAGCCACCCGTCGGCACTCAAGCGCTCGAGATCGGCCTCGACGTCTGCCGTGTCCAGCGCGTACGGAGGATCGGAGAACACCAGGTCGAACGGCTCGCCGGCTCTGGATGCCGCGAGATACGAGCCGACCGAGGACGTCACCACGTCGGATCGACCAGACAGCTCGAGCGAGCGCAGGTTCGCGGCGATGACCGAGGTGGCCCGCTTTCGACTGTCCACCAGGACGGCCGTCGCCGCACCGCGTGAGAGAGCCTCGATCGCGAGCGCCCCCGAGCCGGCATAGAGGTCGAGGACGCGCGCGTCGTCGAAGTCGATGCGCGCGGCGAGCGCACTGAACAGAGCCTCGCGCACCCTGTCGGAGGTCGGGCGGGTGCCGTCGTCTGGCACGGTCAGCCGTCGCCCGCCGAGAGCGCCTGCGATGATCCTCGTCATCGTTCGTATTCTGCTCGCGCTACTCGCCCGATGAGAACGCCGGGTCTCGGCCATCCGACACCGACAAATCACACAAACGTGACCCCTATCACAATCGGGCGTTGAACAGCGCCGACGCCGGGGTTTCGGTGTCCGATTCCAGCAGCAGCATGACTTCGCCGACACACATTGTTAACGTCAGGAACGTTATGAGCCCCTCCTCAACGAGAACGGCCCCATCAACTGTCCTGACGATCGACTATCGGACGCCGACGGTGTCCGACGGAACCAGACTCTGGGAAATTGCCTCGGATTCACAGGTTCTCGACGTCAACTCGAGTTATGCCTATGTGCTGTGGTGTCACGACTTCGCCGACACCTCGATTGTCGCCGAAGTCGATGGTCGTGCAGTCGGTTTCGTCACCGGTTATCGACGCCCCGCTGACCCGTCGACCCTCATGGTCTGGCAGGTCGCCGTCGACGATGACTTCCGCGGACACGGAATCGCAGCAAAGATGCTGCACCAGTTGTTCGATCGCGTCCGGCGCAGTTCGGTGGTGGCCATGCACACCACCATCAGCCCCGACAACGTTGCGTCCCAACGTCTTTTCGCGTCGGTCGCACGAGATCGCGGCCTGGACTTCGTTCGACGCGACCTGTTCGCCGTCGACGATTTCCCAGATGCACACCAGCCGGAGGATCTCTACATGCTCGAACCGAAGGTCGGCGAGCCCTAGTACTTCTGGCGCGGGTTTTCTCACCGGCGGACGTGTTTCCCACCGGTACGTTCTCGCTGGTAGCGGCTAACGCGGTCTTACTGACGAACAGTCTTCGGCGAGACGATCCGCGACGGAGAGCCGTTGCGCCCGAACACAATCCGCACGCGTCGAACAGTGGCGCGCCGCTTTAGTAAACGCGTATATGCGCGTCCCCACAGCACTTCTCGAGAGCTCCGCTCCGAAGTGGACTGTGGCCCAGATATTTCCCACATTGGAGGATGCACGATGCAACTTCTCGACACCACCATCGACGACTCGGTCTTCACCCAGAACGAGTCCGAAGTCCGCAGCTACTGCCGCAACTGGCCGACCGTGTTCGGTCGCGCGCGTGGCTCGTGGATCACCGACACCGAGGGCCGCGAATATCTCGACTTCTTCGCGGGCGCAGGCGCCCTGAATTACGGGCACAACCATCCGGTCCTGAAAGAGGCTCTCCTCGAGTACATCTCGGCGGACGGCATCACCCACGGGCTCGACATGGCGACCGTCGCCAAAGGGCAGTTTCTGGAGACGTTCCACGACAAGATCCTGGCGCCCCGTGACCTCGACTACAAGGTCCAGTTTCCCGGACCGACAGGCACCAACGCCGTCGAGTCGGCGCTGAAGCTGGCTCGCAAGGTGACCGGCCGCGAGTCGATCGTGAGCTTCACCAATGCTTTTCACGGCATGACGCTGGGATCGCTCTCGGTGACCGGCAACTCCATGAAGCGCGCGGGCGCGGGCATCCCACTCGTGCACGCCACGCCGATGCCCTTCGACAATTACCTTGACGGCACCGTCGAGGACTTCAGCTGGTTCGAGCGCGTGCTCGAGGACTCCGGCAGCGGCCTCAACACCCCGGCCGCGGTCATCGTCGAGACGGTGCAGGGCGAGGGCGGCGTCAACGTCGCACGTGCCGAGTGGCTGCGTGGGCTTGCCGACCTGTGCAAGCGTCGCGACATCCTGCTGATCGTCGACGACGTCCAGATGGGCTGCGGTCGCACGGGCGAGTTCTTCTCCTTCGAGGAGGCGGGCATCGAGCCCGACATCGTCACCATGTCGAAGTCGATCAGCGGTTACGGACTGCCGATGGCACTCGTGTTGATTCGTCGAGACCTCGACGTCTGGGCACCCGGCGAGCACAACGGCACATTCCGCGGCAACAACCCCGCATTCATCACGGCCACCAAGGCCATCAACGAGTTCTGGTCCGACGACCAGCTCACCCGCGACGTTCACCGCAAGGGACGCCAGATCGACGAAGTCTTCTCGGCGCTGTCGGAACGCCACGAAGGCTTGTCGACGCGAGGACGCGGGATGGTGCGCGGCCTCGTCTTCGACGAGCCGACGCTCGCGGCCAAGGCATGTGCGCGGGCCTTCGGGTCCGGACTGCTCGCCGAGACGTCGGGACCGTCGGATGAGGTTGTGAAACTTCTTCCGCCACTGAATATTTCCACTGAAGAACTTGACCGCGGGCTCGGCATTCTCGTCGATTCCGTGGAGGAGGTGATCGCATGATCGTCCGTACCACCAATGAAATCACCGGCACCGAGCGCGAGGTCGCCGACCCCAAGGGCAACTGGGTCTCCAAGCGCATCGTCCTTGGCGGCGACGGCGTCGGATTCTCGTTCCACGAGACCACCATCAAGGCCGGCAGCGTCAACGAGTTCCACTACGCCAACCACATCGAAGCGGTGTGGCTGGTGGAGGGCGAGGGAACTCTCCTCGATCGCGAGACCGGGCAGACCTATCCCCTGGCCGCTGGATCGATGTACCTGCTCAACGGACACGAGCGCCACACGGTGACGGCTGAGACGCAGATGCGCATGCTCTGTGTGTTCAACCCGCCGGTCGTCGGCACCGAGGTACATGACGAGAACGGCATCTACCCGCTCGTCACCGTCCCGGAGCAACCGAACGGCAAGCACGCGAACGCCTGACCGCGCGAGCACTAATCCGCCTGCGGGCCCCGCACTCCCCTCGGGAGTCCGGGGCCCGCAGGCGTCTGTTCCACCCCATCTGCGCCGTCTGAAGCCTCGGCCGCGCCTGAGGGCTGCGACGCGGCGCTAACCTGGATGTATGCGCACGCGGTTACAGATCGGCTGGACGCCGGCCGAACCGACCCCACTCGACGACGATCTTGATGCCCGCATCGAGCAGATGCACAACCTCCTCGACGGCCGACGCGTCGTTGCGCTCACCGGCGCAGGAATCTCCACCGACTCGGGCATCCCCGATTACCGCAGCCCAGGCGCGCCGGTTCGGACGCCGATGACGCTGGAGATGTTCCTGTCGTCACCCGACTTCCGCCGCCACTACTGGGCACGCAATCACCTCGGCTGGCGCCACATGGACGCTGCGCGGCCCAACGCGTCGCACCACACGCTCACCCAACTGCAGCGTCGCGGCGCACTGACGACGGTCATCACGCAGAACGTCGACATGCTGCACACCAAGGCCGCTACACGCGGGGTGATCGAACTGCACGGCTGCTATGGACGTGTGCGGTGCCTCGACTGCGGCGACACCATCTCTCGACGAGGCCTCGCGCAGACCCTGGAAGCCCTCAATCCGGGATTCGCCGAACGCGTGGCCGGCCGCGGCGCGATCGAGGTGGCGCCGGACGCAGACGTGACACTCGACGACACAAGTGACTTCGTCGTCGCCGACTGCTCGATGTGCGGCGGAACCCTCAAACCCGACATCGTCTACTTCGGCGAGAATGCGTCGAAGACCACCGTGCAGCAGGCATTCTCGGCAGTCGACGACGCCGACGCGATGATCGTCGTCGGCTCGTCGCTCACCGTCATGTCAGGCTTGCGGTTCGCCCGGCACGCGCACCGCACCGGCAAACCTCTCGTAGTGATCAACCGGGGCATCACGCGCGCCGACGACATCGCCGATCTCAAGATCGACCACTATTGCGGCAGTGTGCTCGCCGCGCTGACCCCACACGCTGCCGCCTGAGCGGTCCCGCGGCGCAGATCGTTACAGCTTTCAGACCGCCAACCTGTACCGGTACATATCGACACGCCACGGCGCGTGGTTTTCTGTGCGGAGCAGACTAGACGGCGACCAGGTCGTCGGCGTGAATCACGGGGCGGTGCAACTCGTTCGGTAGTTCCGACGTCGACCGCCCGACCATGCGGGCGACGTCGTCGGAGTCGTAGCTACTGACGCCTCGCGCGCGCACGGTGCCGTCGTTGTCGACCAACTCGACGACGTCACCGTCGTAGAAACGCCCACGCACCCCGACGACCCCCGCACCGAGCAGCGAGCGCCGCCTGCGTGCGACAGCCGCGACGGCGCCGTCGTCGAGCACGATCTGTCCCCGCGCGTCGGCGGCATGCCTGACCCAGAAACGCCTGGCGGACAAGCGTTCCGGCCTCGCTGCGAACACCGTGCCGACCGATCCGTCGCCGAGCGCGCGATCGGCGTCTGCGGCGGCGGCCAGCAGGACCGGAACGCCCGCGTCGGCCGACAGTCGCGCTGCGGCGAGCTTCGACGCCATGCCGCCGGTGCCCAGCGTGCCGCCCGAGCCCGCGATCACGCCGTCGAGATCTTCGGGCCCGTTGACCTCGTCGATGAAACGTGCGCGCTGACCGTCGGGGCCCACCTTGCGCGGATCACCGTCGTAGAGGCCGTCGACGTCGGAGAGCAGCATCAGAGCGTCGGCGCCCGCGAGATGCGCGACCAACGCGGCGAGACGGTCGTTGTCACCGAAGCGAATCTCGTTGGTGGCCACCGTGTCGTTCTCGTTGACCACCGGGACGGCGTGCAATGCCACGAGTCGGTTGAGCGTGCGCTGTGCATTGGCATGGTGCGCGCGGTTGGAGATGTCGTCCGCGGTCAGCAGTACCTGCCCGACCGTGCGCCCGTACCGGTGAAAGGACGTGCCCCAGGCGTGCGCGAGAGCCAACTGCCCGACGCTCGCGGCAGCCTGTTTGGTGGCAAGATCTGTCGGTCGCTTCTTCAGGCCGAGCGGCGCGATACCCGCGCCGATGGCACCCGACGACACCACGATGACGTCCGAGCCCGCTCGCATGCGCGCTTCGAGTGCATCGGTGAGCCGATCGAGCCGGTCACGGTCGAGTCCGCTGTCGAGGTCGGTGATCGCCGACGACCCGATCTTTACGACGATGCTGCGAGCTGCAGCGATCGATTCGCGAACGTCACTCACCGTCGGTCTCGTCCTGCAGTCCACGACGCAGACGTCGCGCTTCCTTACGCTCGGCGGCACCCACACGCTCCGACCGATCAAGCCGAATGTCGGTGCCGCGCCCGGTGATCGGCACATCGTCGCCCATCGGGGTCGTCGGCTCCCAGTCGAAGCTGACGTCGCCGATGGTCACCGGCGCGCCCGGCTCCGCACCGAGGCGGACCAACTCGTCCTCGACGCCGAGACGGTTGAGACGGTCGGCGAGATAGCCGACGGCCTCGTCGTTGTCGAACTGCGTTTGCGCGATCCAGCGCTCAGGCCGCGTACCGCGCACGATGAAGCCGCCAGGCGTGGCGGGATCGGCAACGACCGTGAAACCACTGTCGTCGATGGCCTTCGGACGGATCACTGGACGACGAGCGACGGGCTTCGGATGTGCCTCGCGGTACTCGTCTACCATTCTGGCGAGCGCGTCTGTCAGTTCCTTGAGCCCCTGATGTGCGACGGCGGAGATCCGGTATACGGGCCAACCACGTTCTGCGAGTTCGGGTTCGACGAGATCGGCCAGTTCGTTGGCCTCGGGCACGTCCGTCTTGTTCAGGATCACCACGCGCGGGCGCTCGGCGAGGTCGCCGAGACCGTGATCGGTGTGCAGAGCGGGTTCGTACGCGGCGAGTTCGGCTTCGAGCGCGTCGATATCGGAGATCGGATCACGACCCGGTTCCAGCGTGGCGAGGTCGACGACGTGGGCGAGAACCGCACACCGCTCCAGGTGCCGCAGGAATTCCAGCCCGAGTCCTCGGCCACTCGATGCGCCCGGAATGAGGCCCGGCACGTCGGCGATGGTGAACACACCACCGGCGGTCTGCACGACGCCGAGGTTGGGCTGCAGTGTGGTGAACGGATAGTCGGCGATCTTCGGCTTGGCCGCAGAGAGCACCGACACCAGCGACGACTTGCCCGCCGACGGGAAGCCAACGAGTCCGACGTCGGCGACGGACTTCAGTTCGAGAACGAGATCGCGGTGCTGCCCCTCCTCACCGAGGAGCGCGAAGCCCGGCGCCTTGCGCGCCTTGGACGCCAGCGCCGCGTTGCCGAGTCCGCCACGTCCGCCCGAGGCGGCGTCGAACGTCGTACCCTCCCCGACCAGGTCGGCAAGGATCGTTCCGTTCTCGTCGAGCACGACGGTGCCGTCCGGCACGTGGAGGACCAGATCGTCGCCATTGGCGCCGCTGCGGTGATCGCCCATGCCGGGCGTCCCGTTACCCGCCTTGGCATGCGGCCGGAAGTGAAAATCGAGCAGTGTGTGCACCTGAGGGTCGACGACGAGCGTCACGGACCCACCGTTGCCACCGTTACCACCGTCGGGTCCGCCGAGCGGCTTGAACTTCTCCCGATGCACCGACGAACAGCCGTGGCCACCATTGCCCGCAGCGACGTGAATCGTCACCCGGTCGACGAACCGCGACATGACGTCCTTTCTCGTTCGTAGGCCGTGAGCGCGGATCGCGCTGTCGGACCATCGAACCTGATCTTCTCGTTGTGGAAATACAACCTCGTTGTAGAAATACAACAGGGCGGGCCGGGTGCATATGCCCCTGGCCCGCCCTGTCGTTGAGAGCTGTGCTCGAAAACCGCTAGGTCAGGCCTGTGCGGTCTCCGGAACGATGTTCACGGTCTTGCGGCCACGCTTGGTGCCGAACTGCACCGCGCCCGACTCGAGAGCGAACAGGGTGTCGTCGCCACCGCGACCGACGTTGACGCCCGGGTGGAACTTGGTGCCGCGCTGGCGGATCAGAATCTCGCCTGCGCTGACCTGCTGGCCACCGAAGCGCTTCACGCCGAGGCGCTGCGCGTTGGAATCGCGACCGTTGCGCGAACTGGACGCGCCCTTCTTGTGTGCCATTTTCTCGTCCTCCTGGCTACCTGAGTGTGTTGCAGTTGGGGATCAGGGGCTGGGCCCCGGAAATTACTTGATACCGGTGACCTTGAGGACCGTCAGCTTCTGACGGTGACCCTGGCGCTTGTGGTAGCCGGTCTTGTTCTTGAACTTGTGGATACGGATCTTGGGGCCCTTGACGTGCTCGACCACCTCGCCGGTGACCGAGATCTTGGCGAGCTTGTCCGCATCGGTGGTCAGGGTCGAGCCATCGACGACAAGCGCCACGGGCAGGCTCACGCTGCTGCCGGGCTCGCTGTCGATCTTCTCGACCTTCACAATGTCGCCCTCAGCGACCTTGTACTGCTTACCGCCGGTCTTGACGATCGCGTACGTTGCCATCGAAGCTGTCCTCTTACTCATCATCGGGCTCGCTGCGCGTACGTCGCGCACGAGCGTTGTGGGTGTGTGCGTCCCGGTGCGGTCCGCACGGCATCGGGCATTGCTGCCCGGGATGCTCACGGATCACACCAGAGGGCCTGTCCGCGGGTCTCGTCAGCAGTGCTCATCGCATGATCGGCACAGCTCGAACCCTCCGCGGAAGGCGACCAATCAAGATTACGGGACCGGTCGCCGCTGGGTCAAACTCGCCATATCATGCCGGGCCTGCCGACGTGGTGGTCAGTCCTCCACAGGTGGTCCAGCGGGACGTCCGGCCGTGCGCCTACGTGGTCGGCGTCGCACCGCAACGGTGGTCGGCGACGACGAGACCGGGCCGAACGTGGTCAACGGGGCACGCGTGGGCGCATCGTCTGCGAGAACCACCGGCTCGGCCGCTCCGGTCGGCGACGCCGCCCGACGGACCGCACGGCGTCGACGCTTCGGCGCCTCTGCCCCGTTGGTCGACTGTGCGTCCTGTCCTGCCGGCTGTGCACTCTCTCCGGTCGACTGGGCGCCCTCTCCGGCCGACTGGGCGTCCTGAGCCGCCGACTGGGCGTTCTGAGCCGTCGACTGTGCTTCCTGACCGCTCGACTGGGCATCCGCCGAGCCATTCGACGACTCGTCATCGACAGCTACTGCCTCGACGTCGATGACCTCGCCGTCCTCGTCGTGCGTGTGAGCTGCCATGGCGCGGAACATCGGGTGCTCCGCCGGGTTGTGAGCGGGCTTCTGCTCGGCCGGCTCCGCCTTCTTCTTGCTGCGCCGCGAACGCTTCGAACCGGTGTTCTCCGACCTTGCGCCGTCGTCGGATGTCACCTCGACAGGACTCGAATGCACGATGATCCCGCGGCCGCCACACGTCGTGCAGGTCGTCGAGAAGGCTTCGAGCAGGCCGGTACCGAGGCGCTTACGCGTCATCTGCACGAGGCCGAGCGATGTCACCTCGGACACCTGGTGACGCGTGCGATCGCGTGACAACGCCTCCGTGAGTCGACGCAGCACCAGGTCGCGGTTGGATTCGAGCACCATGTCGATGAAGTCGACGATGATCATGCCGCCGATATCGCGCAGACGCATCTGTCGCACGATCTCCTCGGCAGCCTCGAGGTTGTTGCGGGTCACCGTCTCCTCGAGATTGCCTCCGGAGCCGGTGAACTTTCCCGTATTGACGTCGACGACGGTCATCGCCTCGGTGTGCTCGATGATCAGCGTGCCGCCAGACGGCAGCCACACCTTGCGGTCGAGCGCCTTGGCGAGCTGCTCGTCGATGCGGTGCACGACGAAGGAGTCCGGTGCGTCGGCACGCGGACGCTCGAAGCGCTCGACCCGATCCATGAGGTCAGGCGCAACCGAGCTCACGTAACCCTCGACGAGATTCCATGCCTTGTCGCCTTCGACGACGAGCTTCTTGAAGTCCTCGTTGAACAGGTCGCGGACCACGCGAACCAGCAGGTCGGGCTCCTCGTAGAGCGCGCGCGGCGACACCGATCCCTTGTTGGCCTTGCCAAACGCCTCGTCGATCGACTTCCACTGCTTCTCGAGGCGCTCGATGTCGGCAGCGAGGTCGTCGGCGCTCACACCCTCCGACGCCGTACGGATGATGACACCCGCATCGTCGGGGACCAGCTTGGCGAGGATCTGCTTGAGCCGCTTGCGCTCGACGTCGGGAAGTTTGCGGCTGATGCCGGTCGAGGTTCCACCCGGCACGTAGACCAGGTAGCGACCGGCCAGCGAGATCTGCGTGGTCAGTCGAGCGCCCTTGTGCCCGACCGGGTCCTTGCTGACCTGCACGAGCACCGGATCGCCGGGCTTGAGGGCCTGTTCGATCTTGCGTGACCCACCGTCGAGTCCGGCAGCGTCCCAATTGACCTCACCCGCATACAGCACGCCGTTGCGACCGCGACCGATGTCGACGAACGCAGCTTCCATACCGGGCAGCACGTTCTGCACGCGCCCGATGTAGATGTTGCCCACCATCGACGACGACGTCTCCGTGGTGACGAAATGCTCGACGAGCACACCGTCTTCGAGCACGGCGACCTGCGTGTAATCCTCGACGGGAGTGACGTGATCGTGCTCGTCGGACTGCGAGAGCCGAACGTTGGCACTGCGCTCACGCACCACCATCACGCGGTCGACGGCCTCGCGGCGAGCGAGGAACTCCGACTCGCTCAGGATCGGTGGTCGACGACGCCCCGCGTCTCGACCGTCGCGACGTCGCTGGCGCTTGGCCTCGAGCCGCGTCGACCCCGAAATCCCCTGCACCTCGTCGCGGGCGCGCTTGCTGCGCGGCTCCCGCTCGTGGACGACAGTGTTCGGCGGATCGTCGGGCGACGACGCGTCGTCGGATTCGGCTCCACCCTTACGGCGACGACGGCGCCTGCGGCGCTTGGTCGACGATCCGTCTCCGGAATCGGCATCGTCGGAGTCGTCGGCGCTATTGTCTGCGTCCTGACCATTGGACTTGTCGGCGGAATCGTCCGAGGAGCTGGAATCGTCTGCCGAGCCCGAACCCTGCCCGCGCCCATCAGCCTGATTCTCGCCTTCAGCGCTTTTGACCTCTGCGTTCTTGCCCTCTGCGTTTTTACCCTCTGCGTTTTTACCCTCTGCGTTTTTACCCTCTGCGGGCTTGCCCTTGCCGGACTTCTTCCGTTTCTTACCCGCGGGTCGATCGTTGCCCGACTGATCGGAATTGGACTCATCCGAGTCGGACTGGTCCGAATCGGAGCGACCGGAAACAGACTGGTCGGAATCGCCAGACGCCGCGGAGTCGGTGTCGTCGTTCTGATCACGCTCGTTCTGATCACGCTCGTTCTGGTCACCGCGGCCACGACCGCGACCACGGCGACCGCGGCGACGTCGACGATTGCGGCCGCCTTCATCGCCGGAGCTGTCGTTGTCAGCGCCCTCGTTGTCAGTTGGGTCTGCGGAGTCCTCGGCACTCTCGTCGGCCGCGTTCGCCGTCGAACGGTCAGACGTGGGTCGACCGCTGTTCGCGCGACGCTGCGAGTCACCCGACGAAGCGTCGGCCGTGGCGTCCTCGCCGCTCTTGCGGTGACGACCGCTGGGCGCGTCAGACGCGGGGGCAGGCTGCGGGGGGAGGAAGAGCGGGCTGGCCGCGATCTCTTCGGCAGGTGCCGCGACGTGCGGCTTCTCGGTCTCGATCGCCGAGAAGAGCGAATGCGTGTGCGGCGTATGCGACTCTGCGCTCTGCTCGACGTCGGCGACCTCTGCGGGGGCGGACTGCTGCGACGCTGCCACTCCTGGCAACTCGGCTCCGGGCACCTCAGCTTCTTGTGCGTCGGATGCTGGTGCAGCGTCGACGTTCTCGGGAGCGTTCACAGGGTCACCCTGGTCAGACGCTTCGGCAGGCTCGGTCGGTTGAGTTGCCTTGGCCTGCTCCTCGGTGGCGGGAGCCGCCTCGTCGACGGGTACGGCGGTGTCGTCGACCTCGACGTCGTTGCGTACACGGTCGGCGACGGCTTGCGCCATGCTGCGCTCGACGCTCGATTGAGCACTTCGGCTGGGCCAGCCCAGTTCCGCGAGGTGCGCGAGCACCTGCCTACTCGTGAGGCCGAGCGTGCGCGCCAGCGCGTGCACCCGAAGCTTGCTGGGAAAATCCTCCGCCGAGCCTGACGCAGCGTTCGCGTCGATCGGCGACCCGTTGTCGGTCACTGATGTCTCCTTGAACCCCCGGGCGCGACATTGTCGGCGGCCACGCGGGGGTCTCTCGTGTGTCCCGGTCCTGTGCGGACCGGTGTTATATGGTCTCCGCGCTCCTGGTGTTCCGTTGTCCCGGAGTCCGCAGGTTGCGCTCTTGCTGGGTGATGAGGTCCGTCATGCCTTCCACGCCATGCGTGGCGGTCTGAACCGCCCGTCGGGTCTGTTCCCGACGTCGATGGGGAAAGCGATCTGCCGAACGTGCTGTGCGGATCGCTGCAACTGGCAACAATCTCCACCGCGGTGTCCGACGCCGAACGCCATCGTTGTCATCACGAGCAGAGTGTGTTCGCGATAACCAAGCAAGTATCCCACACGGTGCGACGTATCCCGCAAACTATGCGATAAAGCGCGCGTCAGCGGCTTGACAACCGCCGACGCGCGCTGGAAAACGCGGGGTCTTTCTCAGTCGGTCAGCGCGGGAAACCAGAGCGCGATCTCACGCTCGGCCGATTCCGGCGAGTCCGATCCGTGAACCAGGTTGTACTGGGTGCTCAGCGCGTAGTCACCGCGAATCGTGCCTGGCACGGCCTTCTCCACGGGATCGGTTCCGCCGGCGATCTGGCGGAATGCGGCAACAGCGCGCGGCCCCTCCAGCACGGCGGCGACCAGCGGACCCGACGTGATGAACTCGACCAGCGACGGATAGAAGGGCTTGCCTTCGTGCTCCGCGTAGTGCTTGGCCGCGAGGTCGTCGCTGACGTTTTTGAGCTCGAGTGCCGCGAAGGTCAGGCCTTTGCTCTCGATGCGGGCGAGGATGTCGCCGACGAGCGAACGCGAAACGCCGTCGGGCTTGATGAGTACCAGAGTCCGTTCAGTCACGAGCACACTGTAGCGACCCGACGCCCACACTCCACCCCGACCTCGTAATTCGAATCCGACCGGGCACTACTTGTCGGCCATGGACAGTACCTGTCGGTCAGGGGCAGTATTTGGGCTCGATCGGGAAGAAGCCGTAGTCGAAGAGATTGCCCTCGCTGGTGTGCGAGTTGATGATCACCTGGACGCATCCGCCCGGCGAGGCGAGGGCTGCGGTCACCGCCCTGTCGAACTGGCCTGCGAAGGCAAGGTTCGCGGGCCGATAGGAATCCGGCACCGGCAGTGCTGCGACGGCCTGCGGCAGGTTCATCGAGTCCATGCGCTTGGTGAGGTCATGCGTCGCGATGTAGCCGAACGCCTCACCGGGAACAGGCATCGGCGGTCCCGGCGTCGGGAGCGCAAGGTCGGAGGGCGCCACCGACTGCGGTGTCGCCGATTGGGGAGCGACGGACTGGGGCGTCGTCTTTTCGGGAGCGGCCACTGCCTCCGGCGCGCTGATCACACCCAGGGGTACCAGCGCCATCGAGGCTGCTGTCGCCGCGGCGAGCCGCAAGTTTCGCGAGGTCTTCGCTGCGGTGTGGTTGATACGGGTGGTCGGTGCGCTAAAGGTCACGCGACTCCTCTCGGTGTGATGACGTGTCCGACGTCGTGCGGGACTCCTCGTCGCCAGCGGCTAGGAGGCGTCGTTGGATAACCATGGTTGTTTCAGGGAACGTCGACTGCCCCCGGCGCTTGCGCCTCGTCATTGTCCCCGGCGCTTGCGCCTCGTCATTGTCCCCGGCGCTTGCGCCTCGTCATTGTCCCCGGCGCTTGCGCCTCGTCATTGTCCCCGGCGCTTGCGCCTCGTCATTGTCCCCGGCGCTTGCGCCTCGTCATTGTCCCCGGCGCTTGCGCCTCGTCATTGTCCCCGGCGCTTGCGCCTCGTCATTGTCCCCGGCGCTTGCGCCTCGTCATTGTCACAGAGCACACGCAGAATGCAAAGATGCATACATCAGATTTCTGGCTGTATCGGTACCAGCACCGGGTCGACGCTGCTCAGGCGAAGTGCACGATGCTGATCGCGCCCGCCACGAGGCAGTAGACCACGAACGGATACAGCGTCCGCGTGTGGAAGTACTTCGCAAGAAACGCGACGGCCGCGAAGGCGGCGACGAACGCACATACCGATCCGACGAGTACCTGTCCCCCGATGCCCTGACCGTCGGGTCCGAAGAGTTCGGGATCTTGAGCACCCCGGCGGCGAGGATGACGGGCGTGGCGAGCAGGAATGCGAAGTGCGCCGCGTCCTCATGATCGAGGCCCCGCAGGAGGCCGGCCGAAATCGTCGAGCCCGAGCGCGAGATCCCCGGGAACAGCGCGAGTATCTGAGCCGACCCGATCGCCGTGCCTTCCTTCATCGACAGCGAGGTGACCGACCGGGCAGGCGCCTGCCGGGCCACGGCGTGCCGCCCGATTCGATTGCGACGCCTGCGCAAAAGCTCGGTGGTGAGAAGCACGAGACCGTTGAGGAACAGCAGGATCGCCGCCGCCAGCGGGGTCGCGAACAACACGCGCAGCGGCTTCTCTGCGATCAATCCCACGACACCGACCGGAATCGTGCCCGCGATGAGCAACCAGGCGAGGCGGGCATCACTGTCGTCGTCGACGCTTCGGTGGCGGATCGATCGGATGAATCCAGCGACGATGCGCACCCAATCGCGCCAGTAGAACAGGATCAGGGCCAGTGCGGTTGCGACGTGCAGCGCGACGACGAAGGCGAGAAATGGCGTGTGTCCCGAACTCTTCGACTCCGTGACCAGTTTCGCCCAGTCTCCACCGAGCCAGGCGGGGACGAGGATCGAATGCCCGAGGCTCGACACCGGAAACAGTTCGGTGACGCCCTGCAGAAGCCCGAGAATCGCCGCTTGCGGGTAGGTCAGGTCAGTCACGAAAAGCGCTCCCTCAGTGTCGACAAGTTCTTGTCTCCCGGGACGCCACAGTAGCGAAATCCGTTGTGCCGCGCGCTAATCGGACAATTGCGGCGGGGCGCTTCAGTTCTCGATCGGCTCCTGGCCGTAGAGCAGACCGCGGTCGATTCGACGCTGCACGTCGCCCTTGATGTAGCGGATATAGAGCCAGACGCAACCGAAGATCACGCCGATCACCGCGATCGACCAATGGAAGACACCGCCGATGATCACGAGAACCTGCAGTGCCAGGTTGATGTTGAGCGCTTGTGGTCGCTTCTGCATTCCGACTGCGAGCACCATCAACAGCGTCACCACACCGAGATACGTCCCCGACACCCAGGTCAGGCCGTTGCCCACCCGCGCAACGATCGGGAACGTCAGGATCATGACGATGACCTCGAGCACCATGGTGCCCGCCATCACGCCACGCAGGCCCTTCCACGGGTCGTTCGTCGGTGCGGTGAACTTGGGCGTGGCCGCGGATTCCGGTGTGTTGCTGCCCGATTCGCTCATGCGGGCTCCTTCCCGAACAGCGTTCGTCCGGCGCCTGCCGTCACCACCGACCCGGTGATGACCACTCCGGCGCCCGACACCGGTTCGCCGTCGGACTCCTCGGCGAGTCCGATCGCTGCTTCGACGGCGTCGGGCAGGAAGGGTTCGACGTGCACCCGCTCCTCGCCGAAGACCTCACGCGCGGTCTCGGCGAGTGTCTCGGCGTCGACGGCCCGCGGCGAGCCGTTGTTGGTGACGACCACCGCGTCGAGTACCGGCTCGAGTTCGGTGAGGAACCCCGCGGCATCCTTGTCGCCGAGCATCCCGATGACGCCGACGAGACGTCGGAAGTCGAACTCCTCGGTGAGTGCGTGCGCGAGCGCGTGTGCTCCGTGTGGGTTGTGCGCGGCGTCGACGAAGACGGTCGGCGCGCTGCGAACACGTTCGAGCCGGCCGGGACTGCTGACTGCCGCGAAGCCCGCGCGCACGGCGTCGATGTCGAGTTGGCGGCCGGGTCCCGCACCGAAGAATGCTTCGACGGCGGCCAGCGCGATCGACGCGTTCGCCGCCTGATGCTCGCCGTGCAGCGGCAGGAAGACCTCGTCGTAGACACCGCCGAGGCCCTGCAGACGCAGGAGTTGCCCACCGACGGCCGTGACGGATTCGATGACCGCGAACTCGGAGTTCTGCCGTGCGACGACAGTGTCTTGCGCGACGGCCTCGCGCAACAGCACGTCCATCACCTCCGGCTGCTGCGGTGCGATCACGGTCACCGGATCGGTCACCACCAGGTCATCCTTGGCGGGTTTGATGATCCCGGCCTTCTCCCCCGCGATCGCCGCAAGAGAATCGCCGAGGTAGTCGGCGTGATCCATCGCGATCGCGGTGATGACGGCGACCGTCGCGTCGACGACGTTCGTCGCGTCCCAGCGCCCACCCATCCCCGTCTCGACCACGGCGACGTCGACCGGCGCCTCGGCAAAGTACGCGAACGCGATGGCGGTGAGCACCTCGAACTTGCTCATGCGCGGACCGTCGGCGGCCGTCGACGAATCGTCGACCATCGTGACGTACGGCTCGATGTCGCGGTAGGTGTCGATGAAGTCGCGCGCCGAGATCGGGCGGCCGTCGACGGCGATCCGCTCGGTGACCCGCTGCAGGTGCGGACTGGTGTACCGACCGGATCGACGATGCAGCGCGACCATGAGCGAGTCGATCATCCGAGTGACCGACGTCTTGCCGTTTGTGCCGGCGATGTGGATCGCGGGATAGGCGTGCTGGGGTGACCCCAGCAGATCCATCAACGCCGCGATACGGGTCAGCGACGGCTCGATCCGCGTTTCCGGCCACCGCGTGTCGAGTTCGTTCTCCAACTCGGCGAGCTCGGCGAGATCCGACGGACTGTCGACGACGATGATCGGGGTGTCGTCGAGGTCGTCGCCGAGGAGCGAACCGAGATTCATCGGATCGGGCTCGACGTCGCCGTCCTCGTAGCCGGCGAAGTCTGCCGACGTGAAGATCGGCTCCCCGTCATCTTCCAGGTAGTCCCTGTCTGAGGATTCCCTGTCTGAGGCGTCCGTGTCTGAGGCGTCCGTGTCTGGGGAGTAGTCGTCGTCTCCCCGGCCCGGCCGGCCGTCGCGCGAACTCATGACCCGCCCAGCGATGCCAGTTTCGCCCCGAGCCGCTCGACTTCTTCGGTCGCGACCTGCTGCCGTTCCCGGATCTTGGCGACGACGTTGTCGGGAGCTTTCGCGAGGAACTGCTCGTTTCCGAGCTTGGCCGTCGTCTGTGCGAGTTCTTTCTCAGCGGCGGCGAGGTCTTTGGCCGCACGTTTGCGTTCGGCCTCGATATCGACCGTGCCGGAGGTGTCGATCCGGACGGTGACCGTCGCCGACGACAGCCGGACGTCGACCGTGGCGGTCGCGGAGAAGTCGTCGCCTGCGCCGTCGAGACGGGCGAGTGAGTCGAGGTAGGGCCGCACGTCGGACAGTCCCGCGGCATCGAGGCCGTCGATCTCGGCCGCGACCCGTTGCCCCGGTCGGAGTCCCTGGTCGCTGCGGAAGCGTCGAACCTCGGTGATCAGTCGCTGGAGGTCGTCGACTTCGGTTGCCGCAGCGGCGTCGGCCGGACGCCCCGACCGCGTCGGCCACGACGCGATCACCACGGACTCTCCACCGGTCAACGTCTTCCACAACACCTCGGTGACGAATGGCATGACCGGCGACAACGCGCGCAGCAGCGGGTCGAGGACAGCGCCGAGCACCAGGGCCGTCGACCGCGAGCGCTGCGGATCATCCTGTGCGAACTGCACTTTCGCGAGCTCGAGGTACCAGTCGCAGACCTCGTCCCACGCGAAGTGATACAGCGCCTCGCATGCCTTGGAGAACTCGTACGAGTCGAATCCGGCGTCGACCTCGGCGAGTACCTCGTCGAGGCGCCCGAGAATCCAGCGGTCGGCGACGGTCAGGTCGGCGGCGTCGGGTAGCTCGCCGTCCGCAGGCACCTGCGCACCGTTCATCAGGGCGAACTTGGTGGCGTTGTACAGCTTGGTCGCGAAGTTGCGCGACGACTGTGCGTGGTCCTCGCCGACAGAGATGTCCGATCCGGGATTCGCGCTACGGGCAAGCGTGAACCGCAGCGCGTCGGCGCCGAAACGGTCGACCCAGTCGAGGGGATCGATGCCGTTGCCGCGTGACTTCGACATCTTGCGGCCGTGCTCGTCGCGCACGAGTCCGTGCAGGAACAGGTTGTGGAACGGCACCTTCTTGTCGGCGTCGAAATCCTTGCCGACGTAGGTACCGAACATCATCATTCGGGCGACCCAGAAGAACAGGATGTCGTAGCCGGTGACGAGCACCGAGTTGGGATAGAACTTCTCGAAATCAGGGGTGTCGTCCGGCCAGCCGAGCGTCGAGAACGGCCACAATCCCGACGAGAACCACGTGTCGAGCACGTCGGTTTCCTGCACATAGCCCTCGGGCGCCTGCTCGTCCGGTCCGACGCAGACGACCTCACCGTCGGGGCCGTACCAGATCGGGATGCGGTGACCCCACCAGAGCTGGCGCGAGATGCACCAGTCGTGCATGTCGTCGACCCAGGCAAACCAGCGCGGCTCCATCGACTTCGGATGGATGACCGTCGATCCGTCACGCACGGCATCGCCCGCGGCCTTCGCCAGCGACTCGACCGCAACCCACCACTGCATCGACAGCCGTGGCTCGATCGGCTCGCCGGTCCGCTCGGAATGACCGACGCTGTGCAGGTACGGCCGGACCTCCTTCACGATGCGGCCCTGCGCGGCGAGCGCCTCACGGATCTTGACGCGCGCCTCGAAGCGGTCCATACCGTCGAATTGCGTTCCTGTATCAGCGATGCGAGCTTCTTCGTCCATGATCGTCGGCATCGGCAGATCATGTCGGGCACCGACCGCGAAGTCGTTCGGGTCGTGCGCGGGAGTGATCTTGACTGCGCCCGTACCGAATTCGGGGTCGACATAGTCGTCGGCGATGACCGGGATCTTGCGGTCGAGGAACGGATGCTCGAGTTCGGTTCCTACGAGGGCGGCATACCGTTCGTCGTCGGGATGCACAGCGATCGCCGTGTCGCCGAGCATCGTCTCCATTCGAGTCGTCGCAACGACGATGTGAGGCTCGGAGTCGTCGAGCGACCCGTAGCGGAAGCTGACGAGCTCGCCCTCGACGTCGGCGTAGCTGACCTCGATGTCGCTGACCGCGGTCTTGAGCACCGGCGACCAGTTGACGAGACGCTCAGCCTGGTAGATCAGCCCGTCGTCGTACATCTTCTTGAAGACGGTCTGGACTGCTCGGGACAGGCCCCCGTCCATGGTGAAGCGTTCACGGGTCCAGTCGACGCCGTCGCCGAGTCGGCGCATCTGCTCCCCGATGTTGCCGCTGATCTCGGCCTTCTCCTGCCAGACCCGCTCGATGAAGGCATCGCGACCGAGATCGTCGCGGGTGAGTCCCTCGGCAGCTAGTTTGCGCTCGACCATGGTCTGCATCGCAATGGCGGCGTGGTCCATGCCGGGCAGCCACAGCGTCTCGAAACCCTGCATGCGTGCGCGGCGGGTCAACGCGTCCATCAGGACGTGCTCGTACGCGTGCCCCATGTGCAGCGACCCGTTGACATTGGGCGGTGGGATGACGATGGAGTACGCGGGTTTGTCGCTGGAAGCATCCGGAGTGAAGTACCCGGCATCAACCCAGCCCTGGTAGAGCTTCGACTCGTGGTCGGCGGGGTCCCAGGATTTCGGCAGTGCAGGCGTCGAGTCGGTCACCCTTCAATCTTAGGGAACGCCGTCGTCGCTCTTCACACCGTCTCCGACTGTCTCCTCATGCAGCCTTTCAGTCGCGCCTCAGCCGATCGCTTCGGCACGCGCGGCGTCGGCCGAAACCCGCACTCGGTGGACATCTTCCGGAGAGTTCACATTGGTCAGCCACAGGGGGTCCGAGACGGTGACCCGATAGGTCGCCAGGGCGTCGAGGGCCGCTGTCATTCGACGCTCCCCCGTCGCGACGAGTTGGCCGATGGCGTCGGCAGCGTCGGTGCGGTAGATGGCCGCCATGGGATGGTCGCGTTCGGCGTCGTGGGCGACGACAGCACCCGCGGAGTCGGTCACCGCCTGACTCAGTTCATCGATCAGGCCCGGCTCGATGAGCGGCATGTCGGTCGCCGACACGAACGCGTGCGAACGGCCGGCTTCGCGAGCAGCAGCCAGTCCGACGGCGAGGCCCGCCAACGGACCGGCGCCGGGCTGCTCGTCGGTCACCCACACCGCTTCCGGGCCGCCGGTACCGTGCAGCAACCGATAGGCCGCCGAGTCCTCCGGGGCCACGACGAATACCGGTTCGCACCGTTGCGAGATCACGCGCACGACACCCGCGAGCATGGGTTCGCCGTTCCAATCGAGTGCCGCCTTGTCACTGCCCATGCGGCGTGAACGGCCACCCGCCAATACGATTCCGGCGATCTGATGTTCGGTGAGTGTCATCTGACCAGTCTGTACCACCCCCGGTGTCACCGTCTGGAAGACGACAAAACGCGAGGCTGCAAGACGACGACACGCGGGCCCCGTCTGTGTCCAGATGGGGCCCGCGTGTCAGAAAGTTGCTGCGGTGTCAGGCGCTCTTGTCGCGACGCTCGGCAGACGTGTCGGACCGCGGCACGATCGTCGGCAGCACGTTGTCATTGACCGTCTCCGCGGTCACCACAACCTTCTCGACGTCGTCGCGGCTCGGGATGTCGTACATGACCGGAAGCAACACTTCCTCCATGATGGCGCGGAGCCCACGTGCACCCGTGCCGCGATGGATAGCCTGGTCGGCGACTGCCTCCAACGCATCCTGCGTGAACTCCAGCTCGACGTCGTCCATGTCGAAGAGCTTTGTGTACTGCTTCACCAGCGCGTTCTTCGGTTCCGACAGGATCGAGACAAGTGATTCCTTGTCGAGATTCGTCACCGACGCGATCATCGGCAGACGTCCGATGAACTCGGGGATCAGACCGAACTTGATGAGATCCTCTGGCATGACATCGGCGAAATGATCGCTCGTGTCGACCTCGGCCCGACTCGCCACTTCATTGCCGAAACCGATGCCGCGCTTCCCGATTCGCTCGGAGATGATCTTCTCGAGTCCCGCGAATGCTCCCGCGACGATGAACAACACGTTGGTCGTGTCGATCTGGATGAACTCTTGGTGAGGATGCTTGCGGCCACCCTGCGGCGGCACAGAGGCCTGCGTGCCCTCGAGGATCTTGAGGAGCGCCTGCTGCACACCTTCGCCGGAGACGTCGCGAGTGATCGACGGGTTCTCGCTCTTGCGGGCGACCTTGTCGACCTCGTCGATGTAGATGATGCCGGTCTCGGCGCGCTTGACGTCGTAGTCGGCGGCCTGGATCAGCTTGAGGAGAATGTTCTCGACGTCCTCACCGACATAACCGGCCTCGGTGAGCGCGGTGGCGTCGGCGATGGCGAACGGCACGTTGAGCATCTTGGCGAGCGTCTGCGCGAGGTAGGTCTTGCCGCAGCCGGTTGGGCCGAGCATCAAGATATTCGACTTGGCGAGTTCGACGACCTCGCCGGTGCGCGAGTCCTTCTTCTCCCCTGCCTGAATTCGCTTGTAGTGGTTGTACACAGCAACCGCGAGCGTGCGCTTGGCCGTGTCCTGACCGATGACGTAATTCTCGAGGAAGTCGCGGATCTCTGCCGGCTTGGGCAGTTCGTCGAGCTTCACGTCGCCGTTCTCGGCGAGTTCTTCCTCGATGATCTCGTTGCACAGGTCGATGCACTCGTCGCAGATGTACACGCCGGGTCCAGCAATGAGCTTCTTGACCTGCTTCTGGCTCTTTCCACAGAACGAGCACTTCAGCAGATCGCCACCGTCTCCGATTCGTGCCATCTCGCGCCGTACCTACTTCCCTTGCTTGCCGTGCTGCCGTGTCGTCGTATGAATCGTGTCGGTCTGATCGTCGTCTGGATCGTCGTCGTCTGGATCGTCGTCGTCTGGATCGTGTCGCGTTGAACTCGTACCGTCGTCGCAGACCTCGTACCGGGGCAGTCGGATGCGGACCATCGCCTGGCAGGATCGTCCGATATCACGACGGTACCCGCGTGTCGACATAACTTCGACCGATAAGAGCAAATGTCGCGATCGAAATCCGACCGACCCCCGACAACCTCCCGCCCCCGCGGTGCGGCACTCAAGCATGCACCCTGTGCCGCACCGTCGTCGGGGAACCCCGAGGGGTGTGTCGCTACTTCTTCATCGACTTCTTGCGGTACTCGAACACCTCGTCCACGATCCCGTATTCCTTCGCCTGGTCGGCGGTGAGGATGTTGTCACGGTCGGTGTCCTTGCGGATCTTCTCCTTGGACTGGCCGGTGTGACCCGCGAGGATCTCGTCGAGCCGGTTGCGGATGCGCTCGATCTCGGCGGCCTGGATCTCGAGATCCGACACCTGACCCTGGAACGCTCCACCCGTACGCGGCTGGTGGATCAGAATGGTCGCGTTCGGCAACGCCGCACGCTTTCCGGGGCTACCGCCCGCGAGCAGGATCGCTGCAGCCGACGCCGCCTCTCCGAGGCAGACGGTCACGATGTCGCAGTGGACATACTGCATCGTGTCGTAGATCGCGAGCATGTCGGGCACGCTGCCGCCCGGCGAGTTGATGTACATGGTGATGTCGCGGTCGGGGTCCTGCGATTCGAGAACCAGCAACTGCGCCATGACGTCGTTGGCGACCGTCTGGTCGATCGGCGTTCCGACGAACACGATGCGCTCTTCGAACAGCTTCGCGTATGGGTCGTACTGACGCTGACCGTTGGGGGTGTGCTCGATGAACTGCGGGAGGATGTAACGCATTTCGATGTTCTTCAGCGCGAGGGCCGAAGCGGGAATCCCTGCGGCGACGTCGGCCGGCAGCGAGTCGTACATGTTGGTCATGGTCTGCTCCGTGAAGTGTGAGGTGACGGGTGAACTCGACTGTGGTTGATCGCTGAAGATCTACGACGCCTGGCTGGCGCGCGAGATCACGTGGTCGACGAGGCCGTAGTCCCTGGCCGCCTCTGCGGTGAACCACTTGTCGCGATCGGCGTCAGCCTCGATCTGCTCCACCTTCTGACCGGTGTGCTCGGCGTTCAGCTCGTTCATCTGTTTCTTGATCGTCGCGAACTGCTCGGCCTGAATCGCGATATCGGCAGCGGTACCACCGATACCCGCGGACGGCTGGTGCATCATGATGCGTGCGTGGGGCAGTGCGTAGCGCTTGCCCTTGGCGCCTGCGGTGAGTAGGAACTGACCCATCGACGCCGCGAGGCCCATCGCGTAGGTGGCGATGTCGCACTCGGCGAGTTCCATCGTGTCGAAGATCGCCATACCCGCGGTCACCGAGCCGCCGGGCGAGTTGATGTACATGTGGATGTCTCGCGTGGGGTCCTCGGCGGCGAGCAACAGGATCTGCGCGCACAGCCGGTTGGCGATGTCGTCGTCAACCTGGGTGCCCAGGAAGATGATTCGCTCTCGCAGCAGCCGCTCGAACACCGAGTCGCTCAGGTTCAGCCCAGCGACCCCTGAACTCATCGAGGGTGTGTAAATGGTCGGCTTGCTCACGGTTCCCACCTTGTCTGTCGTTTGTGGTCTGTCTCGTCCGCGCCCCGGCTGACCCGGGGCCCGTGTGCTTGTTGATCTCGAGTTGATGATGACCGGGCGCGACCTGTCGACGGCATGCCCTGTCGATCTCGCTTACTCGGGATCGTCCTCACCGACAGTAGTCAATCGAAGGGGCCCGACACCGCCCTTGACGCCCCTATTCGCTGAGAGCAGAACAGCCGGACCCGGGCATGGCCCAGTATCCGGCTGTCACGTCCTGCGTCTAAAAGTCAGGCGTCGGAGTCTTTCTTGTCCGTGCCCGACTCGTCAGTGGTCGAATCGTCCGCATCGGCTTCGGCGTCGTCGGCGCCACCACCGAAGAACTCCGTGGTGTCGACGGTGTTGCCGTCGGAGTCGGTCACGGTGACCTCGTCGACGATGCCTGCGAGCGCCTTGCCGCGGCGAACGTCGGCGTACACCGCGCCGACCTGATTGGCCTGGGTGAGCTGCTGGATGAACTCCTGCGGAGCCATCCCGTAACGCTGCGCCTGGAAAAGGATCTGCTGGGTCAGCTCGTCCTGGCTGACCTCGGTCTCCTGCTGCTCGGCGATGGCGTCGAGAAGCAACTGCGTGCGGACCGACTTCTCGGCCGACTCTCGAGCGTTGTTCTCGAACTCCTCACGCGTGGTGCCCTGCGCCTCGAGCAACTGCTCGAAGACCGCGTCGTCGTGGCCGATGCTGTGCAGCACCTGCTCGAGCTGTCCGTCGACCTCGGCCTGCACGACGTTCTCCGGCAACGGGATCTCGACGGTGTCGAGGAGCTTGTCGAGTACGGCGTCGCGAACAGCATTGGCCTGATCGAATCGCTTCGACTGCTCGACGCGCTCGACGATCGACTCGCGCAGCTCGTCAACGGTGTCGAACTCGGACGCCATCTGGGCGAACTCGTCGTCGAGTTCGGGCAGCTCGCGCTCCTTGACCGAGTTCACCGTAACGGTGATCTCGGCGTCGGCTCCGGCATGCTCGCCGGCAACGAGCTTCGTGGTGAAGGTCGTCGACTCGCCGGCCTTCAGACCGACGAGAGCCTCGTCGAGTCCGTCGATCAACTGACCCGAGCCGACCTCGTGCGACAGCCCTTCGGTCGACGCGTCCTCGACGTTCTCGCCGTCGACGGTCGCCGACAGGTCGATCGAGACGTGGTCGCCGTTCTCGACGGCGCGCTCGACGCCCTTGAGCGTGCCGAATCGGCCGCGCAGCCCCTCGAGCTGCTCGTTCACCGCGTCCTCGTCGTCGGCGACGGCGTCGACCTCGACCGCAAGCGTCGAATAGTCGGGAAGCTCGATCTCCGGCCGGACGTCGACCTCAGCGGTGAAGCTGATGCTCTCGCCGTACTTGAGCTCGGACAGGTCGATCTCGGGCTGGCCGATCGCCTTGGTCTCGGTCTCGGCAACCGCTTCTGAGTACTTGCCCGGAAGGGCGTCGTTGACGACCTGCGCGAGGATCGAGTCGCGACCGACCCGAGCCTCGATCAACTTCGCCGGCGCCTTGCCCGGACGGAAGCCCGGGATACGGATCTGCTGTGCCAGCGAGCGGTATGCCCGGTCGAAGTCGCCCGAGAGTTCCTCGAACGGTACTTCGACATTGAGCTTCACTCGGGTCGGGCTGAGTTGCTCGACGGTGCTCTTCACGCCTCAATGCTCCTTATGTGTACGTGCGTACGTCCTGATCTGTCGGGATGACAGGATTCGAACCTGCGACCCTCCGCTCCCAAAGCGGATGCGCTACCAAGCTGCGCCACATCCCGGTGGCCTCGGTACACCTCACCGCGGCCCCGATGACCCGTGTTGAGAGCCATCGGTTCCCTGACGAGCAGGGCCAACAGAAGATAGTACGTGGCCCCTGTTGAGTAACCGAATCCGGTCCTCGACGACGTATGTGTGCCGAGCCGCGGACATGTGAATTCGGAGCCACTCGGCCCCTGGGAACCCTTACGTGACACCCGGTCGTCCAGGCGATTTCGATTCCGAACCACTCATTGGGTACAGTCACATGCGCTGCCGCTCGGCGACAGCACGCGGGTGTAGCTCAATGGTAGAGCCCTAGTCTTCCAAACTAGCTACGCGGGTTCGATTCCCGTCACCCGCTCCGATGAGGTCAGAGGGCTTTTCCCTCTGACCTTTTCTTTTCCATCTTCTTTTCCATCAACGTTCGGGTTCGCAACTCCCGTCGAGCATCGACAACCCAGCACCGACACACTCGTCCACACAGCGAATGTGATCCACGCCACATTCGGGTGTAACCTTGCTCTATGTCCTCCAGCTACTCCAAGACTCCGCGCAGGTGCTCTACCTGCGGCGCACCGCTGTTCGTCCGCCGCGACGTGACGACGTCGGAGAGCGGCACTCCACGCGTCGACGCCATGCTCGTCTGCCGCAACGAGGGATGCTCACAACCTGCGCTTCACCTCAAGACCGAACACCCGGATAACCAGAGCCAGCCGGCGTAATGCCCGGCGCCGCAGCCTCTTCGAGACCTTCGGGTTGCCGATCCGGATGAAATGTGACCGGTGTCACAAAAGACGATGGTCTATCCGCCGACCTCCCCTTTTACGTTCGCGAAGCACCGATGTGACACCACAATGGGGCGTCGTACGCGTTTGCCTTTGAAGGGAAGACAACGGTTGTGTAACGATGGTCGCGGCGCCTCGGGGGGGTGCGCCCGTACTGTCCCGAGAGCGAAGGTTTGCGAACTCCCGTGCTGAACACAACGTCGTCCCATCGTCGCCGTAAGAGCGTCGTCCGTGGGCTCATCGCAGCTGTCATCGGCGTCTTCGCCGTTGCACTTGCCGCGCCGGGCATCGCCCAGGCCACGCCAGTCACCGTCGTGCCGGGGCTGCCGCCTGTCGAGGTCCCCGACAACATCCCGGGACTGCCGACTCCGCCCAAGCAGACAACTCCTGCGCCGGCTCCCAAGACCACCACGCCTCCTCCTACCACCACGCAGGAGACCCCCGGCGTTCCCGCGATTCCCAACGTCAAGACCTCGACCGGGTGGATCGCGCTGGCAACCGACGGCGATCACACCATCTACTGGTGGAAGGACGGCAAGTTCGTCAAGAAGATGCCGATCTCCATGGGATCCAACGCGCATCCGACTCCGAACGGCGTCTACCACACCCGTGAGAAGTACCAGCACATCGTGATGGACTCCTCGACCTACGGCGTTCCGGTCGACTCACCCGAGGGCTACCGCACCGACGTCGACTGGGCGACCCGCATGTCGGGCGACGGCATCTTCATCCACGCCGCACCCTGGTCGGTCGCACAGCAGGGCAACAGCAACGTCAGCCACGGTTGCATCAACATCAGCACCGAGAACGGCAAGTGGGTCTACGACACCATCCCGCAGGGCACCCCGATCGTGGTCCGCGGCACTGTCGGTGGCCAGTACGACGGCAACTGATCTGCCCATCTGACTTACTCAAGACACGAGAGAGGCTCCCGGTCCACGACCGGGAGCCTCTCTCGTCTGGTCTCGAGCCTGTTTCGTGTCGTCTGGAGTTCAGACGAGGGTTCCCGCGTCGACCGTCCCGACGTCGAGGTCCATCCGATTACCCTCGGCTCGCACCTGCGCAATGGCCCGCATCTTGTTCGACGCGTCGAGCGCGGCCACCTTGTAACCCTCGGCCAGGGTCGGATAGTTGAAGACGGCGTCGACGAGGTAGTCGATCTTTCCGCCGAGGCCCATCACCGTCTGGCCGATGTGGACGAGTTCGGCCGCATTGCTACCGAACGCGTGCACGCCGAGAAGCGTCCGTTCCTCGGCGTGCACGAGCAACTTGAGGAGCCCGTAGGAGTCGCCCATGATGGCGCCTCGGGCGAGTTCGCGATACCGCGCGACGCCGACCTCGAACGGCACATTCGCAGCGGTCAGTTGATCCTCGGTCTGACCGACGTAGCTGATCTCCGGGATGGCGTAGATGCCAATGGGCTGCAGGTTGTCGTCCGTGGCACCGACGGGCTCGTCGAAAGCGTGATACGTCGCGCGCCTCCCCTGCTCCATCGACGTCGCGGCCAGGGCCGGGAACCCGATGATGTCGCCGACGGCGTAGATGTGGTCGACCTCGGTACGGAAGTCGGAGTCGACGGTGAGCCTGCCGCGTTTGTCCGCGGTCAGGCCCGCCGCCTCGACCCGCAACTCGTCGGAGACACCTTGGCGCCCGGCGGAGTAGAGCACGGTGTCGGCGGGAATCTTCTTGCCGGACGCGAGAATCGTCAGCGTCCCCGACGGATGGGTCTCGACGGTTCGTACCTGCTCACCGAATCGAAATGTCACGCCCCGCTCGCGCAGTTGGTACTGCAGCGCTTCGACGATCTCGCGGTCGCAGAAGTCGAGCATCGTGGGCCGTTGCTCGATCACGGTCACCTTGGTGCCCAGTGCCGCGAACATCGACGCGTACTCGATGCCGATCACTCCCGCCCCGACGACGACCATCGAGCGCGGAACCCGGTCGAGCGCCAGGATCTGATCGGAGTCGACGACGGTGGTGCCGTCGAAATCCACCGAGGGTGGGCGCGCCGGACGCGTGCCGACGGCGATCACGAATTTGTCGGCGCTCACTCGTTTGAGATCGCCTGTTGCGTCCTCGATCGCTATTTCGTTGGGACTCGTGAAGTACGCACTACCGAGCAGCATGGTCACACCATTGCGGGCGAGCTGACTCTGAATGACGTCGATTTCCTTTCCGACGACGTGCATGGTGCGGGCCGAAAGATCGGTGACCGTTATATCCGATTTCAATCGATACGATTCGCCGTACATTTCGCGTTGGTTGAGGCCGGTCAAATACAGGACCGCCTCACGAAGCGTCTTTGACGGAATCGTGCCGGTGTTGATGCAGACGCCACCAACCATGTTGCGCCGCTCCACAATTGCTGCCCGCTTACCGAGCTTCGCGGCAGCGATGGCCGCTTTCTGTCCGGCCGGTCCAGAACCGATGACAACGATGTCGAAATGATCCACGGGGTCCGTCTTTCGCTCGTTTGACGCCTGACGACCCGTCGCGGGTCTGTGATCAGTGTCGCTCAGCGACCGGGTTCGCACGACTCGAGACGCAGACCGGGGCAAAGGTTGCACCGACCTGTAACCACCGGGCCAACTCCTGGCAGCCCATCGTCTCAGGATCTGTGACGAGGCGCCGATACGGCTCCCGGCTGTACGCGGTGTGCCTGCCACCGTCGCGGTTGGTGATCACAAGGCTGTGCCACACGATGAGAGCTGGGAGGTATCGACGCACCGCACGCCATGCGGCGCGAACGCGGCGAACGTCCCGGCTCCACTGGGTCGGTCGAAGTGATGTACGCGCGGCATTCTGAAAAGCGTTGTCCCGCAGGATCGCGAGCATGTCGAGAATCCATCGGACCGGTCGACGGAACTCGAGCGTTGGCGTCAGATCGGCGATGTCGCGGATCAGCGAATCCGGTTCTGCGTTGCAGATCATGTCGGTAGGTGCACCGACCCACCACGCGGGAATCTGATCCGGCAACCGCGGCCCCTCCCCCGCGACGCCCCATCCGGAACAACCGGTGACCACGCCGGGCGGTTGGTGCGGATCGGCGACGAAACCAAGCCCCAGAACACGATTCAGTGCCGGATCACCGTCGAGTTGCAGTTCGTGCACACAACGGCGGACGACGACGGCGCCCTGCGAATACCCGACGACCATCACGACTCCGCTGGACTGCGCCAGCTGGTGGCGGAGCGCCAGGACACCCTCGGCCACACTGTCTGCGTAACTCATGCCGTCTCGACCGTTCGCAGGCCCGTAGCTCGCCGGGTAGCCCACCCACCGGGACATGAAACGGGCGTCGAGATCATCGGTGACGGCGGCGAGCATCCCGGTAACCGCTGTTCGCGAATCCCCTTGGTACGACTCACCGGTTCCCCCGACCGCGAGGACCGTGATGCGATCGCCCGTAAACGCCGGGGCCGTTACGTCATAGCCGATCAGATCACGTGCGTCTGCCGCCTGCCGAAGATCTGTGTACTCCATGGGTTCCATGGTCGGCGCCGCCGATGAGAACAGCGCCCAACGACACTGAACTTTCTCTGTGAGGCCGCAGGTCAGAGTCGCGCAGATCACGTCAGATCAGGTTGATTTACACAGAATTAACGCGAACACTGGATAGGGCAGTTCGTGAAGCGACCAATCTCGACGGTCGAACATCTGACTGCACCACCGAACAAGACGCCCGATACGAAGAAAGCAGCAATTCCGATGTCTTTCGCACGATTCCGTGCACAGCTCCACAATTCCTCTGACCGTCGCAGGCTCTACGACCGGATCAACCGGGTAGCCGCCGATTCCCAGCGCGACGAACTGTTGATCATGGCGCAGCGCGCCGAGCAGCGCACTCACTGAGTCACACATCTCGAGCCCGTAGTCACTGACTGCGGGCTCCGTCCTGTCACGCGTCCCTTCTGCCCGACATCCGTTATGTCTCACGTAACTGCCGAGCAGCCGATCACGACTGACAGACCGGACACCAGAACAGGTTTCGACCTTCCAGTTCGCTGTGCGCGATCGGCGTTCCGCAGATCCTGCACTTCTCTCCCGCGCGCCGGTACACGTAGGTGCGCGGGCGCTTGGTGGCGTACGACGGTGCACCGTGATCGTCCTCGGGACGTATCACATGGATTCGCCCGCGGCGGACCCCGACCTTCATCAGCGCGACCAAGTCGCTCCAGAGGGCATCGAACTCGTCAGCGGTGATCGACGTACCCGGCCTCATCGGGTCGATTCCGTTGCGGAACAACACTTCTGCGCGATACACGTTGCCCACTCCCGCGATGACCTTTTGATCCATCAGGAGCGCGCCGATCGGTCGACGCGACCGCGCGATGGCCGCGAACGCCCGCGACGGGTCGGCGTCGGACCGTAGCGGGTCGGGGCCGAGCCGCGCGACTAGTGCGTCGAGGTCTGCGGGCGTGTACAGCTCGCACGCGGTTGGGCCACGGAGGTCGACACCCGTCGACTCCCCGACGATCCGCATCCGCACCTGCCCAACCGGCTCGCCCATCGGGACAGCCAACTCGGTGAACACGCCGTAGAGCCCGAGGTGAACGTGCAGTAGTTGGTCACGTCGACCATCTCGGTAGCGCTGCACGAGGTGCTTGCCCCACGCTTGAGCGTCGGCGAAGACCATTCCGTCGACGACGCTGGCTCCCTCGGCGAACCGACCCTGTGGCGAACTGACCGCGACGCGCTGACCGTCGAATAGTTTTCGTTGGCGCCGCGCGATGCGGTGCAGGGTATGGCCTTCAGGCACGGCGCCCTCTGCTACAAGTCATCGCCGTCTGCCGGTCATCGCCGTCTGCCGGTCATCGGTGTCAGCGAGGGTTCTCGACGATCAGGACTCGGGCAGCGCCGGCGCGACGCCGGTCTCCTCGTATTCGCTGAGGATGTCGATTCGACGCTGATGACGCGGTTCCTCGGAGAACGGCGTGTCGACGAAGGCGTCGACGATCGCCAACGCCTCCTCGGTGGTGTGCATGCGGCCACCGATACCGATGAGCTGGGCGTTGTTGTGCTGGCGGGCGAGTTGGGCGATCTCGACGTTCCAGGCGAGCGCACACCGTGCACCCTTGACCTTGTTCGCGGCGATCTGCTCGCCATTGCCGCTACCTCCGAGCACGATGCCGAGGCTGCCCGGATCGTCGACGGTCTTCTGGGCGGTGGCGATGCAGAATGCGGGGTAGTCGTCCTGTGCGTCGTACACATGAGCGCCGGAATCGATCACTTCGTGCCCGTTTGCCTTGAGGTGTTCAGAGATCTTGGCCTTGAGTTCGAATCCGGCATGGTCGCCACCGACGTATACGCGCATAGCGACCACTATAGATTGAAGGCCGTGGACGACTCATCGCCTATTCCGAATGTGCCAGGACTTGCTGATCCGGCGCCGACGACATCCCACTACGACCCCAACCGACGGTGGCTGACGCCGGCCAAGTACGCGGCAAAGCCGCGACTACATCCGTGGGAGATCCCGACGCTCGTCGTGCTGATCCTGCTGTCGCTGATCGGCTACGTGACCATCTTGGTGCTGGTGATGTTCGGTGTGTTCAATCAGTTCGCGCTGCTGGCACTCGCGCTGCCATTGCTGCTGTTCCTCATCCGAGGCATCACCTATGCCACTCCCCGCGCCAACGGCGTTCAGATGACGCCGACGCAGTTCGTCGAGGGATACCGGATGGTCGTCGAAGCGGCGGCCCGCTACGGACTCGAGTACGTGCCCGACGCCTACGTCGTGCTCGGCAACGGGCAGATCAACGCGTTCGCGTCAGGCCACGGTTTCCGACGCTACGTCGTCGTCTACTCCGACCTCTTCGAGATCGGCGGTAGGGCACGAGATCCCGAGGCGCTGCGATTCATCATCGGCCACGAGGTCGGTCATATCGCCGCGGGGCACACGTCGTACTGGCGACAACTCGCGACGAGCATCGGCATGCAGATCCCCATACTCGGCTCGCTGCTGTCGAGGGCCCAGGAGTACTCGGCCGACAACTTCGGCTACTACACGCAGCCCGACGGTGCGCCGCGGGCAATGGGCGTGCTCTCGGCGGGCAAGTACATGCTGCGCGCCGTCGACTTCGACCAACTGGCCGACAGGGCAACACACGAGAAGGGTTTCTTCATCTTCCTCGTGAATCTGCTTGCGTCACACCCGGTTCTCACGTGGCGCGCGGCAGCACTGCGTGATCGCACGCGCGCCGGCGCGATCCTGTTCCGCCCGAAGACCATCGTGCGAGGCGTCGGCTGCGGCAACGCGGTCCCCGTCACGCCACCGCCGCACCCCGCCGCCGTGGCTGCGGGGTCGCTGCCGAACGGACTCGAGGCTCCACCCAAGTTCTAGGTCAGTCGAACTGCGGATCCTCGTCGCGGCTGCGCTTGAGCTCGAAGAAGTGCGGATACGACGCGAGTGCGACGGCGCCATCCCAGACGGTGCCCGCGGTCTCACCGCGCGGAATCCGGGACAGAACAGGGCCGAAGAACGCGACCCCGTTGACGTGGATGGTCGGCGTCCCGACGTCGTCGCCGACCTTGTCCATGCCCTCGTGGTGGCTGGTGCGAATCCAGTCGTCGTACTCGGTGGAGTCCGCCGCCTTCGCGAGCTTGGGATCGAGGCCCAGTTCATCGAGCGTCTCGGCGATCACGACGTCGAAATCCTTGTTGCCCTGGTTGTGGATTCGGGTGCCCATGGCCGTGTAGATCGGCGCCAGGACGTCGTCGCCCTTCGCCGCAACTGCCGCAGCTATCACGCGCACGGGGCGCCAGGCGTTCTTGAGCGCTTCGCGGTAGTCGTCGGGGATGTCGCGGCCCTCGTTGAGGACGGCGAGACTCATCAGGTGGAAGTTCACGTCGACGTCGCGCACCTTCTCCACCTCGAGAATCCACCGCGAGGTGATCCAGCACCACGGACACAGCGGGTCGAACCAGAAATCAATACGATCCTTTTGCGACATCTGCACACATTCCCTTCGACATGGCCAACGCGTATCGGTCGTTCACACCCAACAGCTCGTTGAAGAACCATCAGGTCTTTGCACCAGCAGCACTTTCAACCAACGACCATCCGCAACGATTCCACGCCGACGTTACGCGGCTAAGCTGGCGATTGTGACTGCCCCGAATCTGACCCGAGACCAGGCGCGAGAACGTGCCACCACCATCGACGTATCCCACTACGACGTAGAACTCGACCTCACCGACGGCAGCGGCAAGCCCGGAGAGAAGACTTTCCGCTCGACGAGCACCGTCACCTTCACCGCGACACCCGGCTCGCAGACCTTCATCGACCTCGTCGCGCCGACGCTCATCTCGGCCACGCTCAACGGAAAAGAACTCGACGTCAGCGGCTTCGACGAATCGGTGGGACTCACGCTCCCCGATCTCGCCGCAGACAACGAGCTCGTCGTCGTCGCCGACTGCGCCTACTCCCACACCGGTGAGGGGCTGCACCGTTTCGTCGATCCCACAGACGATTCCGTCTATCTCTACTCGCAGTTCGAGACCGCCGACGCCAAGCGGATGTTCGCCTGCTTCGACCAGCCCGACCTCAAGGCGACCTACACGATCACCGTGACCGCGCCCGAGGACTGGAAGGTCATCTCGAACGCGCTGACCGAGTCGATCGACGGCGGAGTGCACCGCTTCGCCGAAACACCGGTCATGAGCACCTACCTCGTCGCGTTGATCGCGGGGCCGTACGCGGAGTGGACAGACACCTACACCGACGACCACGGTTCGATCCCGCTGGGGATCTACTGCAGGGCCTCCCTCGCGGAGTTCATGGACGAGGAGCGTCTCTTCACCGAGACCAAGCAGGGATTCTCCTTCTACCACAAGAACTTCGGCATCCCCTACGCCTTCGGCAAGTACGACCAGCTCTTCGTGCCCGAGTTCAACGCAGGCGCAATGGAGAACGCGGGCGCAGTCACGTTCCTCGAGGATTACGTCTTCCGGTCGCGCGTGACCAACTACAACTACGAGCGGCGCGCCGAGACCGTCCTGCACGAGATGGCACACATGTGGTTCGGCGACCTGGTCACCATGAAGTGGTGGGATGATCTGTGGCTCAATGAATCCTTCGCCACGTTCGCATCTGTGCTGTGCCAGTCGGAGGCAACCGAGTACACCAGCGCGTGGACGACGTTCGCCAACGTCGAGAAGTCGTGGGCCTATCGCCAGGATCAGTTGCCCTCGACGCATCCCGTTGCCGCCGACATCCCCGACATCGCCGCCGTCGAGGTCAACTTCGACGGCATCACCTATGCCAAGGGCGCATCCGTGCTCAAGCAGTTGGTCGCCTATGTGGGAGTCGACGACTTCCTCGCGGGTCTGCGCGACTACTTCACCGCGCACAAGTTCGGCAATGCGACGTTCTCGGATCTGCTTGCCGCGCTGGAGAAGTCGTCGGGTCGCGATCTCTCCGACTGGGGTAGCCAGTGGCTCAAGACCACCGGCATCAACGTCATCCGCCCCGACTTCGAGGTCGACGACTCGGGCGCGTTCACCCGCTTCGCCATCATTCAGGACGGCGCAGCTCCCGGCGCGGGCGAGACACGCGTGCACCGTATGCGCGTCGGCATCTACGACGACAACGCATCCGGAGCTCTCGAACGCGTCCAGAGCGTCGAACTCGACGTCGAGGGCTCGGTCACCGAGGTCGCCGATCTCGTCGGCGTCCCGCGCGGAAAACTGATCCTGCTCAACGACGACGACCTCACGTACGCGTCGGTGCGCCTCGACCCCGAATCGCTCGAGACCGCCACCGCACGCATCGGCGACATCACCGACTCGATGCCACGCACGCTGGTGTGGTCGGCCGCCTGGGAGATGACCCGCCAGGCCGAGATGAAGGCGCGCGATTTCGTCGCCCTCGTCGAGCACGGCATCGCCGCCGAGACCGAAATCGGTGTGGTGCAGCGTGTTCTGCTGCAGGCGACCACCGCGATCGAGTCGTACGCCGACCCGGGATGGGCCACGACCGTCGGCTGGCCGGGTTTCAGCTCCCGACTCCTCGAACTCGCCCGGGCGGCAGAGTCGGGTTCCGACCATCAGCTCGCATTCATCAACACCCTACTCGCGGGACGACTGTTCGACGAGCAGATCGCCGTGGTGCGGGCACTCCTCGACGGCGACGACCCCGCCGACCACGGTCTGGCGGGCCTGACGATCGACACCGACCTGCGGTGGAAGCTGGTGCTCGCGCTGGCGACCGCGGGAGCCATCGACAGCGACCCCTCGAATACACCCGTCATCGACGCCGAGGCCAAGCGCGACAACACCTCTGCGGGTACCCGGCAGGCCGCCACCGCGCGTGCCGCGCGTCCGCTTGCCGAGGCGAAGGCCGACGCGTGGTCGCAGGCGATCGACGACGACACGCTCTCGAACATCTACACGCGAGCGGTCGTGGCAGGTTTCGATCGTCCGGGTCAGGCGGAGTTGTTGTCGCAGTACGTCGACAAGTACTTCGCCGCGGTTCCGGAGGTGTGGAGCCGTCGATCGAGCGAGGTGGCGCAGACCGTCGTGAACGGCCTGTATCCGTCGTGGGAGATCACACCCGAGGCGCTGGCGAAGGCCGACGAGTTCCTCGCCAACGATCACCCGGCCGCACTCAAGCGGCTGATCATCGAGGGTCGCGCCGGTGTCGAGCGCTCGCTTCGCGCACGAGGTTTCGACGCCGAGTGACAGTTCATACCGAGTGACCGATCACCTCGTCCAGGTGTAGCGAATCTGGGGGCGGCCCGCCCCGCCGTACTCGGTGACCCTGCGCACCGTGCCGGCGTCGGCGAGCCGCTCCAGATACCGCCACGCGGTGACTCGCGAACTGCCCACTTGCGCAGCGACTTCCGATGCGGTCAGGCCGTCGGGCGCATCGCGGACCGCCCTGCCGACAGCGTCGGTGGTGTCGGGCGCCATGCCCTTGGGTGCGCCGCGCCGAGGATCGGCGGTGCGCAACGCGGCAAGCGCACGGTCAACGTCTCGCTGGCTGACCGCGTCGCCGTCGCCCGCGACAGTGTCGCGGTAGCGCAGGTAGTGCTCGATCTTCTCGGCGAAAGCCGCGTACGAGAACGGTTTGAGCAGATAGAGCAGCGCGCCGTGCGCCACTGCTCGTCGGACTGTGGGCAGGTCGCGTGCCGCCGTGATGGCGATGATGTCGGGATCGGGCCGCAGCCCGGACAGCGCTGACGCGAGGTCGATTCCGCTCGCGTCGGGCAGTCCGAGATCGAGCAGCACGAGTTCGACAGGCGCACCCGCCGCCACGGCCGCGGCCGCCGCACGGTGCGCGTCCTGCGCGGTGCCCGCCGTCGCGACCACTTCGAATCCGCCGATCCGGGCGAGGTAGTCGCGATGCGCTTGTACGAGCAGCGGCTCGTCGTCGACGATCATCACGCGTATCACCACGACTATTCTCCGCTCGGGATCTCGACAGTGACTACCGAACCGTACGTGTGCTCGGATCGCACGGTGCCGCGATGTCGGTTGACGATGTAGCTCACCAGGGCAAGGCCAAGCCCTCTGCCCTGTGCATCGCCGCCGGGTTTCGTCGAATATCCTCTACTGCAAGCCCTTTGGAACTCGTCGTCGGTCATCCCCGGACCGCTGTCGGCAACGACGATCTGTAGTGATCCGTCGGTCGAGGCCACGGTGACCTCCACCCACGGGTCATGTGGATCGCAGGCATCCAACGCATTGTCGATCAGGTTTCCGACGATGGTGATCATCTCGTCGGTGGTCAGCGGGGAGGCATCGACCGAGTCGAGAGCCGACTCCTCCGTCAACGTCATGGAGATTCCTCGTTCTGCTGCCTGTGCCGACTTCCCGAGCAGCAGCGCGCTGAGGGTGGGATCGCTGATCGTGTCCGAGACGCGATCGACCAACCGTTGCGACAGAGCAAGATCCGCGGTCGCCAGGTCGGCGGCGCGTTCCGCGTGGCCGGTTTCGATGAGCGCGACCATGGTGTGCAGCCGATTGGCCGACTCATGCGCCTGCGACCGAGTGCCTCGGCGAAACGCGAGAGCGAATCCAATTCGCCTATGGCAGCCGATAATTCGGTTCGATCTCGGATCGTGACGACGGTCGATCCGGGCCGCGTCGACACCGGAGCTCGATTGACCACCAGCACCCGGCCCTGATCGACATACAGCACGTCGGTGAGAGGTTCTGTGCCGAGCAGGAATTCGGGCATGTCGTCGAGTTCACCGACGTCGCCGCCACTCTCGCCGGCCAACAACCGACGTGCCTCGTCATTGCACAGCGCGATCTCGCCGTCGTCGATCACCACAAGCCCCTCCTTGACCGAATGGAGCACCGCGTCGTGATGGTCGTACATGACGCGTAGTTCTCCCGGGGCCAGACCACCGGTGAGCCGCAACAGCCGCCGTCGGATGAGCCAGAGTCCGCCGAGAGCGGCGACGATGGCCACCAGCCCGATCGACGCGATCAACGGCAGTTGGTCCAGCCACTCGTCGGTGAGCGTGGACTGCGTGATCCCGACGGCAACCATCCCGACGATCACGCCCTGGTCGTTGCGCACAGGCGCGATCGAACGAATCGACGGCCCCAGCGTCCCGGTGTAGGTCTCGGTGTAGACCTCGCCCCGCAGCGCCTGGCTGGTCGAACCCAGATACCGCTGCCCGATGAGCGCAGGCCTTGTATGGGTGTAGCGCACACCGTTGGTGTTCATGATGGTGATGAACGAGAGGCCGGTGACCTAACGGATCTCCTCGGTGACCGGCTGCAGGCTCGCGGTCGGGTCGGGAGAAGCCAGCGCGCGGGCCGTCGAAGGGGCATCAGCGATGCTCACCGCTACGGAGGTGACCTGCTCACGCGCGGCACGCACTCCGTCGAGCCGGGCATCGAGCAGGGCGAGTGCCGCCGCAGCCACCACGATCACCACGACGACGGCCAGCTGCAACGCCACAGCCTGACCGGCGAGTGTCCGGGGACGCCACCGCAGCATGTCCGCACCATCCCTTCCGCGACCGCCCCTATGGCGACCGCCCCCTACGTCAATCGCCATCGAGTTCACCACGGTGATCGCCTGAACGAAATGAACTCAATGGTGACCCACATCACGGTTCTGACCAACAATCTTCCACAGCGGGTGCGCTTCGAAGACGTCGACCTGCATCACAGGAAGGACAGCACGATGAATCTGAGACGACGACACCCAGACGGCGCGTTGGCGACCGACGAGATCGCGACAACGCCGCCCAAGAAGCGTGACAAGACGCATTGGCTGTACGTGGCGGTCATCATTGCCGTTGTCGGAGGTGTGGCGGTCGGCCTCATCGCTCCCGGTGTCGGCAAAGACCTCGGGGTACTCGGCACCATGTTCGTCAGCCTCATCAAAATGATGATCGCGCCGGTCATCTTCTGCACCATCGTGCTGGGCATCGGTTCGGTCCGAAAGGCCGCGACCGTCGGCAAGGTCGGCGGACTCGCCTTCGTCTACTTCCTCGTGATGTCGACCATCGCACTCGCGATAGGACTCGTCGTCGGAAATCTGATCAAGCCCGGCGACGGCCTCAACATCACGGCGACCGCGGACAAGGGTTCGGCATTGGCCGAGAAGGCCCACGAATCCGGCGGACTGATGGCGTTCGTCGAGGGGATCATCCCCGATTCGCTCCTCTCTGCGCTCACCTCGGGCAACGTCTTGCAGGCGCTGTTCGTCGCGCTTCTCGTCGGCTTCGCCCTGCAGGCCATGGGTTCGAGCGGGGAGCCGATCCTCGCCGCCGTCGCCTACATCCAGAAGCTCGTGTTCAAGATCCTCAGCATGATCCTGTGGCTCGCCCCGATCGGCGCGTTCGGCGCGATCGCCAACGTCGTCGGGCAGACCGGCTGGGCCGCGGTCGGGCAGCTGTTGATCCTGATGATCGCCTTCTACCTGACGTGCCTGGTGTTCGTGTTCGGCGTCCTCGGCGTGATCCTGCGGTCGGTCGCAGGCGTGTCCATCTTCCGACTCGTCCGCTACCTGGCCCGCGAGTACCTGCTGATCTTCGCCACCTCGTCCTCCGAGTCGGCGCTACCCCGCCTGATCGCCAAGATGGAACACCTCGGCGTCGAGAAGTCAACGGTCGGCGTCGTCGTTCCGACCGGCTACTCGTTCAACCTCGACGGCACAGCGATCTACCTGACGATGGCGTCGATCTTCATCGCAGATGCAATGGGTGCACCGCTGTCGATCGGAGCGCAGATCAGCCTGCTGGTCTTCATGATCATCGCGTCGAAGGGCGCCGCAGGCGTCAGCGGCGCCGGGCTGGCAACTCTGGCCGGCGGCCTGCAGGCCCACCAGCCGGCCATGCTGAACGGAGTCGGACTGATCGTGGGCATCGACCGCTTCATGTCCGAGGCTCGCGCCGTCACCAACTTCTCGGGCAACGCGGTCGCGACAATCCTCGTCGGATCGTGGACGGGGACCATCGACAAGAATCGGGTCGACGACGTCCTCTCCGGCCGCGCACCGTTCGACGAGAACGACATGGTCGACGACCATCTGGGAAGCTCCCCCACACGACCCGATGCGAAGAATGAAGACTCGACCACCGCCGCGCCGGCTGAGAAGGTGTCGACAGAGAAGGCACCGGTCACCAGAGACCTGGTCGCACAGTAGGCACCGACACAGCAGCGACAACACAAGAGAATGGCCCGGGAGTTGCTCCCGGGCCATTCTCTTTGGTTCTTGTCCAGCTGCCGAAGTTCTTCGGTGTCGCAGCTTCAGATGGGTGCTGCTGCCGTCGCCATCACGTGCAGCGCGGAGACGAGTCCGTCGATGAGCTCGTTCTGACGGAAGCTGCCGATGGCGGCGGTCACGCCAAGATCGGCGACGCGATCATTGATGCGGTCGGCAACCTCGCTGCCCGACACCACCACGACGTCATGCGTGTTGGGCGACACCGCGAGCAGTGTGCCGTATGCGGGCTCGGGAGCTGCCTTGAGCAGCACGTTGCGCGCATCGGCGACCGGATCGGTTCCGAGTTCTCCGATGTAGACGGAGAAGCGGACCAGCGCCTTTTCGGTCGCGGCGTGGATCGCGTCGTCGAGTGCGATCAGTTCGTCGCGGGAGAAGGGAGGGGTCGTCGCGGTCTGACCGGGAAAGCGGGTGGACGAGACGCGCCCGCTGTTCGTGATGACCGTGCCGACGGGCAGCGCGGAGGCCGCGACGACCTCATGCGATGCTTCGGAACCTGTCGTCTGCGAAATCTCACCACTTGGCACTGGCCGAGCCTCCATCCACATCATTCGGTTCCGCGTGACGCGGCAACGCAATCGATTCGATCTCCGTTGCGGAGAAGAGCAGCGGTCCGCGGTCCCACTTCTGGTCGAGCGTGTATTCCTGCTGCTTGGGATACTTGACGCCATTCGAGAATGCCATCGAGACCACGCACGCCAGGGCGAAGATAACCACCAGGACCGTGACAGGCACTCCGATATAGGCGATCCAGTTGTCCATGAGACCCTTCCGATCGGTAAACCCTCTTGCCGCACGGCCGGTGAGCGCGCGATGACACGTTCACGCCGCACAGGTCGTGTGATCAATTTAGCCCACACCACAGCCGTTCGGGCACCGACCCCTACGGTCTGTCGTAGACGCGTCCGGAGCGCTGTCGCGGGCGCCTTCTCGCGGCAATGTTGAGACCACAGCGCACGGTGGGGACAATAGGTCGGGTGAGCGGCAACATCCCTGCCGGCGGCCAGCCGGCGAACACCCAGGTCCATCGTTCGTTCTACGACGAGGTCGGTGGCCACGAGACCTTCGAGAAGCTGACCAGCGTCTTCTATCGAGAGGTCGCCGCCGACGAGATCCTCCGGCCGATGTACCCCGAAGAAGACCTCGGACCTGCCGAGCGTCGACTCCGCATGTTCCTCGAGCAGTACTGGGGAGGCCCGCGAACCTACTCCGAGGAACGAGGCCACCCCCGACTGCGCATGCGCCATCAGCCGTTCACCATCGGCCCGATCGAGCGCGACGCCTGGCTGCGCTGCATGCACACCGCCATCGCATCGATCGACGACGACACCCTCGACCCGCCCCACCGCCAGGCGCTCGTCGACTACATGGAGATGGCCGCACAGTCGATGGTCAATTCACCCTTCTGATCTGGTCAGCGTCAATCCGACAGATCGGACACGACGCGCCGATGTCACCTGGTCTTCTACGGGAAAACACAGGTAGGGCAGAATTGTCGCGGTGAGCGACGAGACACCCGACGACCTCAACGACGACGCACTCGGCGCCGACGACCAGGACGTCATCGAGGCTGACGGCGTCATTGAGACCGACAGGGTCCTTGAGGCAGAAGGAGTCGCAGCGGTAGCGACCCAGCTCGACCCTGCCGACGACACCTGGTGGCGTTCGGCGATCTTCTACCAGATCTATCCGCGGTCGTTCTCCGATCTCGACGGCGACGGCGTCGGCGACCTCGCCGGTGTCATCGACAAGCTCGGCTACCTCGAACTGCTCGGCATCGACGCGCTGTGGTTGAGCCCGATCATGCGCTCCCCCATGGCCGACCACGGTTACGACGTCTCGGACCCGCGCGATATCGATCCGCTCTTCGGCGATCTGGCGACGTTCGACGAACTGATCGTCGAGGCGCACGACCGCGAGATCCGCGTGACCATGGACCTCGTCCCCAACCACACCAGCGACCAGCACCAATGGTTCATCGACGCACTGGCGGCCGGACCGGGCAGTCCCGAACGTGCGCGGTACATCTTCCGTGACGGGCGGGGCGAGAACGGCGACGAGCCGCCGAACAACTGGGTCAGCATCTTCGGCGGACCCGCGTGGGACCGTGTCACCGAGCCCGACGGCACGCCCGGGCAGTGGTACCTCCACATCTTCGCGCGCGAGCAGCCCGACTTGAACTGGGAGAACCCCGAGGTCTTCGACGACCTCGAGAAGACACTGCGCTTCTGGCTCGACCGCGGGGTCGACGGCTTCCGCATCGACGTCGCACACGGCATGGCCAAACCCGCCGACCTTCCCGACATGGACGTCGAGGCCGCGGGACTCCTGGTCAACCGAGACGACGACCCGAGGTTCAACAACTACGCGGTCCACGACATCCACCGAAAGATCCGCGCGGTCATCGACGACTACCCCGGCGCTGCGAACGTCGGCGAGATCTGGGTCGACGACAACGAGCGATTCGCGGAGTACCTGCGCCCGGACGAACTGCATCTGGGTTTCAACTTCAGACTCGCCAAGGCACCTTTCGACGCAGCCGCCATCCGAGATGCGATCGAGAACTCCCTCGACGCCGTGCACAGCGTCGGCGGAACACCGACCTGGACGCTGTCGAATCACGACGTCGACCGAGAGGTGACCCGCTACGGTCTGGCCGGTGCGATCCCCGACAGCGAGACTGCCGACGGCGAAACACCGGACAGCGACACTTCTGACAGCGAGACACCAGAAGCCGAGACACCCGAAGCCGAGACACCGGAAGCCGAGCCGGCGCCCCATGCCGACATCGAGCTGGGCACTGCGCGGGCACGGGCGATGGCGCTCGTCGAGTTCGCGCTTCCCGGTTCGATATTCATCTACAACGGCGCAGAACTCGGCCTCCCCAACGCCGACCTGCCCGACGACGCGCTGCAGGACCCGGTCTGGGAACGCTCCGAACACACCGAACGCGGGCGGGACGCATCACGGGTACCGCTGCCGTGGGAGGGCTCCGAGCCGCCGTTCGGTTTCTCGACGAATCCGCAGACGTGGCTTCCGATTCCAGAGTCGTGGGCGGAGTTCACCGTCGAAGCCGAGCTCGAGGACATGAACTCGACGCTGTCGCTGTACCGCACGGCCATCGAATTGCGTTATGAGCGTGAAGAATTCGCAGGCGATGACATCGAGTGGTACGGCGCCCCGACGGGGTGCCTGGCATTCCGACGCTCCGAGGGACACCTGGTGTGCGCGCTGAACACCACCAGCGAACCGGTCGGGCTACCGCCGGGAGAACTCATCCTCACGAGCGCACCCCTCGTCGACGGCATGCTGGCACCCAACGCCGCCGCATGGCTCGTCTGAGAACAGCTCAGACAACCGTGACATCGAGGTCGCGGTGCCTGCGCTGGTACACCGAACCGTAGCGCGCGTCGATCCGAATCCACGCTGCCGAAATGCGCACGCGCACAGGTTCGGTGGCGCCGATGGCGTCGATCGGTGATGTCTCGGTGACCTCGTGGCCGTCGGCGTCGCGCACGAAACCCATTGCGGTGAGCGCGAACAACGAGCGCAGCGAGACCGTGGCATTCAGTGCCCCGTCGGCCGACGAGACGTCGAGTACGCCTTGATCAAGCAGGCCCGTCGCAGGCCCGAAGTTGCTGCCCTCTTCGCGTGCGAGGCGTGCTCCCTCGCGCGTCAACTCGACAACGGTCCGCGCTGGGACGTCGTCGAGATGCCGGTAGCCGCTGCGCAGCGGTAGCGCACCACGCCACGCGGAGTCGAGTGACATCCCCGGCTCCACCGGCACACCCGCCGTACCGTCGCTCAACCGGCCCCGCAGTGTGTCCGCGTCGACGACGATGTCCGACGGCGCAGCACTGCCGAAGATCGACCGGGTGACCAGGACGTCGAACCCGGTATGTGCCCAGAACGCGAGTAGCCCGTCAGACCGTTGCACCACTCTGATCACCGCGGCCTCGTCGAGTCGCATGGCGCGCGTCAGGAAGGCCAGTGCGTCCCTGCGGTCGTCGGGGCCGGCAGCGACGACGAACCGCTCGGGTAACGCGGTCACGCGCTGTCGTCCGAGGTGCGGCGAAAACTCTCCAGGTACTCACGCTCGTCCGGGGTCAGTCGCCGCAGCCGCTGTGCGTCGACGTCGAATGCGACGAGTTGGGTGGTCGCGGTGACGGCGGGTTTGTCGGTCGGCGACGCGGCGTCTGGACGCACCTCGTATCCGACGACGAAGTCGACGGCGCGCACCTTCTCGACGAACATGGTCACGACGATCGGCCCCTCGTCGTGGCGCACCTGTTGGCGATACTTGACGTGCAGGTCCGCGACGACACAGCCGCGACGCAGGTCGGCTGTGGGTCGCCCGTCGTAGAAGAGCCAGGGAATCCGAGCCTCTTCGATGAGTGTCACCATGCGCGCGTGGTTGATGTGCGCGAACACATCCATGTCCGACCAGCGGACGGGAACCTTGACCACGTAACCGGCGTCGGTCCTGACTCCCTCGTCCTCGTAGAGCACGACTGTCCTTTCGTTCGCGACACCTCCCCGTGAGAGGGCCGATCGTCGTCAACTGACGAGGTTCGTCACCTGATGAGGCTGCGCAACTGCCGCGCCGCAACCGACAGCGTCGCGAGGTCGAGTTCTGGACCCTGCTCGATATCGGCGAGCATCGAGCGCACCCGAGACAGCCGCGACGAGTGCGACGACTCCCACTCGGAGATCTTCTCGGCCGCGCTCTCGTCGGGTTCGCTGCTCTGCAGGATCGTGAGCGTGAGGGCACGCAGCGCGCCGTGCATGTCGTCGCGAAGAGCCAAGCGCGCCAACGCATGCCAGCGGTCACCGTACTCGAGCGTCGAGACCGCGGTGAGCAGTTCCTCGAGTCCGAAATGCTCCATGATCGCGAAGTACAGCTCGCCGACCTCGACGGGATCGCGGTCGGCGATCTCGGCGGCGTCGACGATGTCGAGTAGGCAGAACCGATGAAGACTGATCGCGACGTCGTGGGCGAGGTCGGTCTCGACACCGAGCTCGCGGTAGTGCTCGACGCGCCGCTCGACGTCGGCGGCCGACTGCGCGCCGAACCAACTGTCGATCAGTGCGGTCAGTTCAGCCACCTGCTCGGCGTAGCGGGTGATCTCCGCCGCCATCGCGAGCGGTTGCGGGCGAAACGCCAGCAGCCATCTCGACGCCCGGAACAGCAGTCGCCGCTCGTAGAGCATCATCTCGTCGATGGCTTCCACCGGAGCGTCGGCATGCAGGATGCGCGCGAAGAGATCCGAGAGTCCGAAGACCCGGTCGGCAACCACGTACGCCCGCACGGCCTCCTCGGTCGTCGAGCCCGTCGATTCTCCGAGCCGGAACAGGTGCGTGATGCCCGCCCTGTCGACGACTTCGTTGACGAGGACGGTGGTGACGATCTCGCGATGCAGTCGGTGCGCACGGATGCCGTCTGCGAAACGTTCGCGCAGCGGAAGCGGGAAGTACTCGGCGAGCAGACCCTCGAACACATCGTTCTCGGGCAGGTCACCCCCCAGGAGGTCGTCCTTGGCGATCAACTTCACGTGCGACATCAGCGTCGCGAGTTCGGGCGAGGTGAGCCCGCGGTGCACATCCGAATGCAGCCGCTTGATCAACTGCTGCGGTGTCGGCAGCGCCTCAAGAGCCAAATCGACGCCGCGCGAGGCGATCTCGTGGAGCAGGCGGGCATGCACATCGACGCGCTCGAGCGAGTACGCGCGACAGAAACCGAGCTCGGAGTTCTGCGACACGTTGTCGGCCAACACCAGATCGGCGACCTCGTCGGTCATCGACTCCAGCAGCGGATCACGGTCGGCAGCCACGAGTTGGCCGGTTGAGACCGCGGAGTCGAGCAGGATCTTGATGTTGACCTCGTGGTCGGAACAATCGACGCCCGCCGAGTTGTCCATCGCATCGGTGTTGATGCGCCCGCCAGCGAGGTCGAACTCGATCCGACCGCGTTCGGTCACGCCGAGGTTGCCGCCTTCGCCGACGACCTTGGCGCGCAACTGATCTCCGTCGACACGGATCGCATCGTTGGCCTTGTCCCCCACCTGCGCGTCGGATTCGGATGACGACTTGATGTAGGTGCCGATGCCGCCGTTCCACAGCAGGTCCACTGGCGCCAGCAGGATCGCGTGAATCAGTTCCGGAGGCGACAACGCGTCGACACCAACGTCGAGCCCGAGTGCCGTGCGCATCTGTTCACTGATCGGAATCGACTTGGTCTCTCGCGACCAGACCCCGCCACCCTCGCTGATGAGCGAGGTGTCGTAATCGGCCCACGACGAGCGCGGCAACGAGAAGAGCCGTGCGCGTTCGGTATACGACGACGAGGCGTCCGGATTCGGATCGACGAACACGTGCCGGTGGTCGAACGCCGCGACGAGACGGATGTGCTGCGACAACAGCATGCCGTTGCCGAACACGTCGCCGCTCATGTCGCCGATACCGGCGACGGTGAAGTCCTGCGACTGGGTATCGACGCCCATCTCACGGAAGTGACGCTTGACCGATTCCCATGCGCCTCGCGCGGTGATGCCCATCGCCTTGTGGTCGTAGCCCGCCGAACCACCCGAGGCAAAAGCATCCCCGAGCCAGAAATCATACTGCGCTGCAACATCATTGGCGATATCGGAGAACGACGCCGTGCCCTTGTCCGCAGCGACGACGAGATACGTGTCGTCACCGTCTCGACGCACCACCGACCTCGCGGGGATGACCGCACCGGTGTGCTGGTCGAGGTTGTCTGTGACGTCGAGCAGGCCGGAGATGAAATCTCGATACTGCGCAATACCTTCGGCGCGCGTGGCGTCACGGTCCGCGGCGGCGTCACCGGTCGGTGCGGGCGGCCGCTTGACGACGAATCCGCCCTTGGCGCCGACGGGCACGATCACCGCGTTCTTGACGGCCTGCGCCTTGACCAGACCCAGGATCTCGGTGCGGAAATCCTCGCGTCGATCCGACCAGCGCAGTCCGCCGCGGGCAACGGCACCGAAACGCAGGTGCACCCCTTCGACGCGCGGCGAGTACACGAAGATCTCGTGCAGTGGCCGCGGCTCGGGCGTTTGCGGAATCTCCCTGGGCCGCAACTTGAACGACATCACCGGTCGGTCGGCGTCGTCGTCGCGGACGTAGAAGTTGGTGCGCGACGTCGCCCCGATGACGGCCGAGAACGCCGAGACGATGCGGTCGGCTTCGAGTCCGAGGACCTTGCCGATGTCGTCGCTGAGCGCAGCTGCCGCACGGTCGCGCTGCTGTTCGTCGGCGTGGTCGGGGTCGAACGACGCCTCGAACAGCTCGACCAGTCCCCGCGTGACATCGCGGTACTCGCCGAGGGTGTGCGCAACCAGGGTGTTGCTGTACGAGAAGCCGCACTGGCGCAGGTACCGACCGTACGCACGAAGCATCGCCGCGGAACGCCAGTCGAGGCCGCACCTGATGATCAGCTCGTTGTAGGCGTCGACCTCTGCGCGTTGCCGCCAGATCTGCACGAAGGCATCGGTGAACCGCCCGTCGAGGTCGTCGGCGGAGTCGAGATCCACCGACATCCCGTCGGCCAACGCGACACTGAATTCGTAGACGTGGCAGACCTGCCCGTCAGGCCGCACGAGGCGGTACGGATGCTCGTCGACGACGTCGAGGCCGAGGCTGTGGAGCACCGGCAGCACGTCGGTCAAGGTGGCTGCGCCGCCGCACAAATACAGCGTGAACTTCCACAGCGCCCCGGGCTCGCTGCCGGTCTGCGCCAGCGCCACGGCGATGTCGCCGGCGTCGAGATCGGCGACACGGATGAGGTCGGCGAGTGCGTCCGACGGCTCGCGCTGGTCCTTGTAATCCTCGGGCAGCGCAGGAAGCAACCGAAACAGGGCGTCGACGCCGCCGACGGGAAGCCTGGCCGACGCCGCGTCGAGTCCGCCCGCCGCTTCGCGGAACCGCTCGTCCCACGTCCGGATTGACTGTGCCAGTTCGTGTTGGATGGCGCTCTGTTCGGGCGTCCCGATGTCGAAGGTGCCGCGTCGCGCGGCGTCGGATTCGTCGACGCGGACCATCACCTGTAGTTGCGCGAGGGGCATCTCGCTGACACGTGCCGAGTACTCGAGCGCAGTGCCATGCAATTGTTCTGAGACGACGTTCTGCAGCGCCAGGCGGTTCTGCGTGTTGTACCTGTCGCGAGGTAGATAGATGAGCGCGGTGGCGGTACTGCCCTGCGGGTTCACGCGGACGAACGCGCGCAGGGTTCGGGTGGCGACGGCGTCGAACATCTCGCCGATCCGACGGCTCAACTCGGCATCCGACGACGCGAACATCTCCACCAGCGGGTAGTTCTGCAGCAGTTCGATCATCGACTGACCGGCAAACGAATCCTCGTCGACGCCGGCGCGGCGGATCACCTCGTGCACTTTGCCGCGCAGCACGGGGACGTCGAGGATCGTCTGGTGCAGGCCGGACGAGGTGAAGGTGCCGAGGAATCGGTGTTCTCCCACATGCGTTCCGGCGGCGTCGAACTCGGGAATCTGGATCAGGATCGGATAGTTCGACCGCTGCACGCCGGTTTCGAGATAGACCCGCGAGACACGCGGCAATAGCGGCGGCTGCGTGAGCACCCCGAAGTCGCGCGCCTGGGTGAGGTCGAGGAGTGAGTCGCCCCGCCACAGACCCCGGCCGTCGGAGACCGCGCCGTCGATGCCCACCCTGCGGTAGCCGAGTGGCACGAAGTGGTTGCCCGCGAACCAGTCGAGAAGGCGTGAATACTCGTACCGGTCGACGGCGGCTATGCCCGATTGCGCGGTGGTCGGGGCGACGGCGCAGTCGGCACCGCAGGTCGACAGGCGGCCGCGCATATCCACCGCGTCGCGGTCCACGTCGGCCACACGGGCGATGACGTCGACGAGTTCGGTACGCAAGGCCTCGGTGTCGACCTCACCCTTCGCCGACATCGCGACCACGTAGATCCACGACTCCGTTGAGCGGTCTGGTCCGGCGCCGATGTCGCTGAGCGTGCCTGCCTCGTCGCGCGCCACCGCCATCACCGGATGGTCGATGCGGCTGACGGTCAGTCCGTGCGCCTCGACGACGGTCAGCACCGCTTCGACCAGCAGTGGCATGTCGTCGTTGACGACGACGATCTCGGTTCCCGACGGTCCCGAGCTCACGTCGACCAGGCACTGCCCCGCTGATCGCGTCGACGCCAACCCGACGTGTCGACGAACGCGGTTCAGATCGGCATCGTCGATCGCGTCGAGGTCGGTCGCGTCGGTGAGACCACCGCCCGAACCCGTCGTCGGGTGGTGCGCGTCGCCCGGAGGGTTGCTCGCGTTGAGATAGCAGCTGACCGCCGCAGGCAACAGAGCACTCTCTTGAGACAACGCACTCACCTTCACTTCAAGGAGATTGGGAGATGATCTCCGATTCGAGCCCTACCGCGATGGTAGTGACGCGATTCAGTCGCGAGTGAGTTTCCGGTGAGTAACCCGGTGCGGACGCGCGGCGTCGGGTCCGAGCCGGTCGACCTTGTTCGCCTCATACGCCTCGAAGTTGCCTTCGAACCAGAACCATTGTCCCTCTTCGACATTGCCCTCCCACGCCAGAATGTGGGTACAGGTCCGGTCGAGGAACCACCGGTCGTGGCTGATCACCACGGCACATCCCGGGAACGACTCCAGGGCGTTCTCGAGCGAGCCGAGGGTTTCGACGTCGAGGTCGTTGGTCGGCTCGTCGAGCAGGATCAGGTTGCCGCCCTCTTTGAGCGTCAACGCCAGGTTGAGGCGGTTGCGCTCACCACCGGAGAGCACCTCTGCCCGCTTCTGCTGATCGGGACCCTTGAAGCCGAAGGCGCTGACGTACGCACGCGAGGGCATCTCGTTCTGGCCGACCTCGATGTAGTCGTTGCCGTCGGAGACGACCTCCCACACGTTCTTCTTCGGGTCGATGTTGGCGCGGTTCTGGTCGACGTAGCTGAGCTTGACCGTATCGCCGACCTTCACCGAGCCGGAGTCGGGCTCCTCGAGTCCGACGATGGTCTTGAACAGCGTCGTCTTACCCACACCGTTGGGTCCGATGACACCGACGATTCCGTTGCGCGGCAACGTGAACGACAGATCCTTGATCAGCACGCGACCGTCGAAGCCCTTGTCGAGGTTGGCGACCTCGACCACCACGTCACCCAGACGCGGCGGCGTCGGGATCTGGATCTCCTCGAAGTCGAGCTTGCGCGTCTTCTCGGCCTCCGCTGCCATCTCCTCGTACCGCGAGAGGCGGGCCTTGTTCTTCGTCTGACGGGCCTTGGCGCCCGAACGGACCCAAGCGAGCTCTTCCTTGAGCCGCTTCTGCAGCTTCTGGTCCTTCTTGCCCTGGACCTCGAGACGCTCGGCCTTCTTCTCCAGGTAGGTGGAGTAGTTGCCCTCGTACGGGTGCAGCTTGCCGCGGTCGACCTCACAGATCCATTCGGCCACATGGTCGAGGAAGTAGCGATCGTGCGTCACCGCGAGGACTGCGCCGGGGTACGACGCCAGGAACTGCTCGAGCCACAGCACGCTCTCGGCGTCGAGGTGGTTGGTCGGCTCATCGAGCAGCAGCAGGTCGGGCTTGGACAGCAGCAGCTTGCACAACGCGACGCGACGGCGCTCACCACCCGAGAGGTGGGTGACAGGGGAATCGCCGGGCGGGCAGCGCAGTGCGTCCATGGCCTGGTCGATCTGCGAGTCGAGGTCCCAGGCGTCGGCGTTGTCGAGGTCTTCCTGGAGCTTGCCCATCTCCTCCATGAGTTCGTCGGAGTAGTCGGTGGCGAGCAGTTCGGCGATCTCGTTGAAGCGGTCGAGCTTCTGCTTGATCTCGCCCATCCCCTCCTCGACGTTCTGCTTGACCGTCTTCTCCTCGTTGAGGGGCGGCTCCTGCAACAGAATGCCGACGGTGGCCTCCGGGTCGAGGAATGCCTCGCCGTTCGACGGCTGGTCGATTCCCGCCATGATCTTGAGGATCGACGACTTACCGGCACCGTTGGGACCGACGACGCCGATCTTGGCGCCCGGGTAGAAGGACATGGTGACGTCGTCGAGAATGACCTTGTCACCGTGCGCCTTGCGCACCTTCTTCATCGTGTAAATAAACTCGCCAGCCACGTAATGTCCTCACCTGCGGTTTTGTGGTCATCTGCGCTCGAGCTCCGATACCGGAGAGTGCATGCGGGGTATCGCCCTCCGGCGACACGGCAGGCTCTCGGCGCAACGTCGCGTACCACTCTATCGACGTGGCGCGACACTCTCCCACATGGCCGTGATCGAGTCGGACCCGCCCGCCCGCGAACACGGCGCCGCGATCGCCGCAGACGTGCGAACACGATCACTGGCACCATCGAGAGGGTGACCGCCTCTGCGCCGCTGACCGAGCTTGTCGAGCTCACCGGCGGCGTCTTCTGTATGGGTTCGGATCGCTTCTACCCCGAGGAACGTCCCGCACATGAGCGTCGCGTCGGCGCTTTCGCGATCGAACGGCATCCGGTGACCAATGCGCAGTACGCGGCGTTCGTCAGCGACACCGGGTACGTGACCGTTGCCGAGAGCGACATCGACCCCGTCGATTTCCCCGGCTCCGACCCAGCGATGCTCGTTCCGGGTGCCCTTGTCTTCACACCGACGGCCGGCCCCGTCGACCTCACCGACTGGCGAGCGTGGTGGCGATGGCAGCCGGGAGCGTCGTGGCGTCACCCGCTCGGACCCGCGACCGACATCGTCGGGCACGACGACCACCCCGTCACCCAGATCGCGTACGCCGACGCCGTCGCCTACGCCGCGTGGGCGGGCCGTCGACTCCCCACCGAAGCCGAGTGGGAGTACGCCGCACGTGGCGGCGTCGTCGGACACGAGTACGCGTGGGGCGACGAGTTGCACCCCGAGGGTGAGATTCTCGCCAACACGTGGATCGGCAACTTCCCGTACGCGAGCGACGGCTGGAGCGGAACGTCGAGGGTGGGGAGCTATCCACCGAACGGCTTCGGACTCCTCGACATGATCGGCAACGTCTGGGAGCGCACGTCGGACGTCTTCACTCCGCGCCACGTCCCGCCCGATCTTGCGACGGTCTCCCCCGACGGTCGGCCGGACCTCTTGACGCCCACCACATCTCCACAGGTCACGCGTGTCACGAAGGGCGGCTCGCACCTGTGCTCACCGCAGTACTGCCGACGCTACCGACCCGCCGCCCGCTCTCCACAATCCGACGACTCGGCGACGTCGCACCTCGGATTCCGTTGCGCCGCAGACGTTATCGCCTCATGACGAGTCCCGCCCCGATGAACACACCCCTCCCGCATTCACCGTGGCGACCACTCGGTCACGCCGCAGCGCCAGCCGCATCGTCGGGTGCGGCGACGCCCGACGCTTGCGTATCCGCAGACTGAGGAGCCGCGACATCGCCGCGACCGCGGTACTCGACGACGCAGCGTGCGAGGTCGAGGCCGACCGAGTCGGCGATCATCTCCAGCTCCGTGCGCGATTCGCCGCCGCTGGTCGTGTAGCTGTTCGTGTGAATTGCCCCGTGCACGATGACCGGCCGCCCCTTCTCGACCGCGGACGCCACGCCCGCGACCAGCCGCCGCCAGCACGAGACGGTCAGGAACAAGCTGTTCCCGTCGATCCACTCGCCTGTTGCGCGGTCTCGTCGACGCGTGTTGCTGGCCATGCGGAACGAGATCACCTCGTCGCCGTTCGCCATGCGGTTGCGCCTGGGGTCGGAGATCACTCGGCCCACGATCGTCGAATACGTTTCGTACATTTGCTCCGCTCCTGCCGTGAGGTGCCATCCGCTGCAGGCACCGAGTTTCCGAACTCGGGCTGAGATGGCTGACTGTGAGCATTCCGGAGAACAAGCTCCCGACACCGAGCGCGAGACCAAGCTGTGGACAGGACTCCGCCTGTGGATACGGCCAACGTCACCGAATACGGCCGAAGTCAGGGCACCCGGCTCGCTGCCGTACACTCTGCGTGTCGGTTTCGCCTCCGTAGCTCAGGTGGATAGAGCAAGGGCCTTCTAATCCCTAGGTCGCAGGTTCGAGTCCTGCCGGGGGCACCAGTCACATCCTTGCCGGCCTCCGGCCGGTGTGCGCCCACTCGAGTGGTTTGAGAGAGATTCACGCGGGCGCACCGAAGACCGCTCATCACGCCGTCGGGCACGGTCATCAGCAAGATTCGAGCGTCCACACCGGTTGCGCGAACAGCGGTGCGGGCAGCAATCTGATGCTCTCCGGCGACGCCTTCACCAGCACGAGTTGCCCGCCGACTGGCGTCACCGATCGAATGCTGTCGCGCCGCAACAACACCGTCGACGCCGGCGTGTCGACGCGCAGGAACTCATCGTCGGCGCCCGCTCCCCATGTGGCGCCCGGGGCGAGGATCTTGCGGTTCTGGACGTGGCCAGCGATCAGCGCGGCGCCGATCCATGCAACCGAGCACACGAGGAACACGCTCACACCGATCAGCAGTCCCAAGGACCACCCGCTGCCCGTCGCAATACACACCGCGGCAAAGATCGTCGCGAAGACCGCGGCTATACCGACAGTGCGCGCCCAGAGGCGAGGCGCTGCGAGCGACGACAATGTGGCGCGTCGGGCGTCGCCTTGCCGCGCGGTCCATTCGATCTGAATCGGAGGCAGATTGCCTGCACCATTTGTCGGACTCATCCGACGAGCTTGTCATGGCACCACTGTTGGCATCGAGAAGCGCTGGCCTGCGACACCGAAATCGATCACGCCGATGGACGAGTGCCCATCGGCGTGATCGATTCCAGTGGGTTATGCCGTTGCCTTCTGCCCCTTCTCGGCGTCCTCCAACTGCTTGAGAAGCGCGAAGGACAGGAACGTCATCGGACCCTTGTCTTCGAAATGCTCGTTCACGTTGCCTGCGATCCCGCCCTCGAGAGAGAGCTTGCTGAGCAGATCCAGCTTGAGTTGCGGAGCGCCTTCGGAAAGGTCCAGATCAGCGATATCAACCCACACGATGTTCGGCCGAGTGGTGGAGTCGTACACGAATCGCCCGTTGGTGAGATCGCTGACTGTCTGCCAAATCGTTTGTGAGGCATCGGGTTTGCCGGGATCGGGGATACGGAAGGGCTGCGCGGCATTGCGGATCACGCTGAACATGCCCGCGATGGCCTCGAGTTGACTCGCCGGCTTCGGCAGACGGCTCGCGTAGTACGCGGCACGCGCAAAGCGGTGCTCGGCGAGGGTGTCGCCGGGGAGTGGCGCGTCGCCCCCGAGGCCCTCCCACCTCTTCAGCAGTTCGAGTTGCTGATCGTAGGTGGGTGAATTGGTCATCACGTGGTAGGACCGATCGTGATACACCTTGGCGTGACCGTCGAGGTACTCGATGATCACGGAGTCGCCGGTCTTGTCGTCGAGTGCGAGGTGAATCGCGGGCGGTTTGCCGCCGGTGGGGTCGGGCATCTGGATGACCTGCACATCGGTGCTGTTGATCCATTCAACGGCCTCGTCCACGGTGGCGAAGTTGTCGAGGAAGTACTGCAGCCACACCGCCTGACTCAGCGCCGGCCGTGATTCATCACGGGTCCCATAGGTCGATTCGGCCAGCCACAGGATGTGGCCCGCCAACCCCGCCTCGTTGAGACCGTCGACGGAAATGATGTCGTAGGCCGCGGCGATGACACTGCCGTACTTCGACGTCCACGTCAGCTTGCCCTCCACGCCGTCGTCTCGAGAAATACCCTTGGGCTGAGTCCAGAGGTTGGTCATCAGATCTTTGTGAAAATCCATGTTGCGTCCGACGAGAACTGCTCCCGCGGCATCTGGCCAAATCACTCGGGTGCACATTGTGAAACCACCACTTTCAATAGGAAGAGACTGCCTGACCTACAAACAAGCGTGGGCCATATCCTTTACTTTAAGCTGGGTATGCTGGATTCTGTGCCGTATCAGGCACGTCTTGTCACCATTCGGTGGCAATGCGTCCCGAATTGTGCTGTTGTCAGGACCTTGGTCCCAGATATCGACGACCGATGAGTGTCCGTGGCAGAGTCTGGCGATGAGTCTCCTCACGTCCGCATCCAACCAGATGAGGTCGTAGGCAAGTCCAGAAAAGGGCCGAATGTCCCTATCGCCGAACATATTTCGACGATCAGCTCGTCGGTACGGGCCTCGACTCGTCACGTTCAATGCCATGGTTTGCGACCAGATGAGCGTGAATCCGTAACCACTGTGGACCATGTAAATCGACGACTTGCGCTCATTGCTAAATTCGCGACATCAGTGTGTGGAAAACACGTCGAATGAGCGCAATTCCGCGTCGAGGCCACGTAGGGCGGGCGGATTCGCGCCAGGCTTTTACCGTGCCTTGTCAGTCACTTTGTTACCTATCGCCAAGGCGCGGAGGGCGTCGATTCTCTCGCGAGATCTGGCGATCTGCTCGACCGGCCGATCCTGCCGAGTCCAGTTGCCCGCCACCCATCGCTGATAGCGTCATCAACTGATGTCTGAGCACACCCCCGGCACCCAGTGGCACACCCGTAGCGAGACCCCGGCCGACGTACCGACCGTTCGAGAGGTCACCCTCGCCGCGTTTCCGTCCGCGGAGGAAGCCGAGATCCTCGACGGCTTACGGCGTGACCCCGCCTGGATTGACGGACTGTCGATCGTCGTCACCGACGAGACGGGACGTGTCGTGGGGCATGGCGTCGCGACCCGAGGCTACGTCGACGACTCTCCGGTCCTGGGATTGGGGCCGGTGTCGGTGCTGCCGCAATTCCAGAACCGCGGTGCGGGCAGCGCCGTCAACCGTGCACTTCTCGAGGCCGCAAGGCAGATGGGTGAACCACACGTCGTCGTGCTCGGGCACGAAGACTACTACCCGCGATTCGGGTTCGAACGCGCATCGACACACGGGATCACCGTTCCATTCGACGCCCCTGACGATGCCGTCATGGCCCTGACACTCGACGAGACCAAGCCGCTTCCGACCGGAGTCATGCACTACGCCGCGCCGTTCGGCGTGTGAATCATCCTGGAGAACAACACCTCTCAGCTAAGCGCCGCGCGCTCCCGCAGTTCCGCGCCACCCACCGATGAGGTGGATCGTGTGATAGATGAGCAGCGCGCAGACCGCACCGATCGCGATGCCGCCGAAGCTCACGTCGCCGATGGTCCAACTGAAGTCCGCGATGGCGATGATCAGTGGAATAGCGGCGGTGAACTGGTTGATCGGGCGGGAGAAGTCGACGCGGTTGGTCACCCAGATGTGCACACCGATGATCGCGACGAGGCCATAGAGCGCCGTGGTGATGCCTCCGAGGACCCCGGAGGGAACCGACGCGATCACGGCACCGATCTTCGGGCACAGCCCCAGGATGATCGCCGCAGCAGCAGCGACCCAGTACGCCGCCGTCGAATACACCTTGGTCGCGGCCATGACACCGATGTTCTCGGCATATGTCGTGGTCGCCGACCCTCCGCCCGAACCCGCGATTATCGTCGACAGTCCGTCGGCGAACAACGCTCTGCCCATCCGGTCGTCGAAGTTCGCTCCGGTCATCATCGCCACGGATTTCACGTGTCCGATGTTCTCGACCACCAGCACGAGTACCACGGGTAAGAACGTCGGGATCACCGAGAGGTGGAAGGTCGGGGTCTGGAAATCGGGCAGGCCGATCCAACTCGCAGCGTGGATGGCGCTCGTGTCGACCTCGTTGCGGATCAACGCCACCACATAGCCGATCACCACACTCAATACGATGGCCAGTCGTCCGAGCAGTCCGCGCAGGAACGCGATCGATAAGACCAGCAACACCAGCACGATCGTCGCGGTCACCGGCTGCTTCTCGAAGTTCGCCTTTGCCGATGGCGCAAGGTTCAGGCCGATCAACGCCACGATCGTTCCGGTGACGATCGGGGGCATCACGAGGTCGATCCATCGGACGCCCGCGAAGTGCACGATGACGCCGATCAACGCGAGCAATGCACCCACAACGACGATTCCGCCGAGCGCAGACGATTGCCCGTTCGACGCCGTCGCCGCGAGCACCGGCGCGATGATCGCGAAGCTCGAACCGAGATAGCTCGGCAGCCGGTTACCGGTGATGATGAGGAACAGTGCGGTACCGATCCCGGAGAAGAGCAGCGTTGTGGCAGGCGGGAATCCGGTGAGCACGGGTACGAGGAACGTCGAGCCGAACATGGCGACGACATGCTGCAGGCCGATACTCACCGTCTTGGGCCACGACAGCCGCTCCCCCGGTCCGACAACGTCGTCGACGTCGACGCGTGTCCATCCCATGTTGTCGGCCAGTCGTCGCGACGTCGTGGTGGCGCCGGAGCCCCCGCGCTCGCTCCCTCCACCGTTGTCGCCGTCGCCATCACGAGTTTCGTCGTTACGCACGAGAATCAGTCTGCGGGATCGCAGAGCGCGACGCCGGGTTACCGACATACCGAGACTGGCGACCGCGCATACCCGGGCCCCGAGCCGATCGGTAACCCACTGTCGGACAGCACTTTTGCGTTGACAGCCGCCTCCCAGCGTCGCCGCAGGGCGCGGTCAGCGAAGCTCCATAGTGTTCTCCTCGTCGGCAACGCCGCCGGCAGGTAGTCACGAAGGAGATCCCATGCCTATCAACACCCCTCCGCAGCAGAACAACAACGGCCCGCGCCAGGCCCCTGCCCCGCAGCCGCCGCGTCGCCGTCGTCGCCAGCGCTTCTGGAATGCACGCGCGCACCGCTGGGACTGGCGCTGGGTCTACTGACCTTCCGGCCCATGGGAGCCGACACGGACGTCCGACGCCGCCATGAGCGCCATCGACGCCCGAGTCGGCTCCTGTTCTCATGCCTACCGACACAGAAGGACGTCCGATGAACGCGCGACAAGCTTTTCGACGCTTCTCTCCCGCAGTACGAGGCGAGGCCAGACGATTCGCCCTCGCGGGAACCCTGCTCGGCATCGCTGCGGCATGCGAGGTGGTTGCCGTCTTCGTGCTCGCAGATGTCATCGACGGCGCGCTCGACTCGAACAGCGTCACCACGTTTGCACGCCTTGCGCTCCTCTGGCTCCTCATCACGGCAATCTCCTGCGGCGGAGACTATTTCGGTCAGGTCGTGTCCGTGGGCATCTCCGAACGCGTCGTGTTACGGCTGCGTGATCAACTCTTCGACCACGTCCAGCGCCTTCACCCCGTCCAGCATCGACGGCTGGGCCTGGGCAATCTCGTCACCCGGCACACCGGCGACCTCGAAGCGGTCGAGTACCTGATCGGGACAGGCGTGATGCAGTTCGTGATCGCGCTGGCCCACACCATCGGCTTGGTCGTCGCCGCACTCATCATGAGCTGGCAGGTCGCGCTCGTCGCGCTGGCCGCAGTCCCGGCGCTGTGGGGTCTGTCCGCATTCTTCGCCCGTCGGCAGGAACGCGTCACCCGCGACGAACGAGGCGCCAACAGCGACATCGCCGACTCCGTCGAAACCGCACTCCTCGGCCACGAGACGGCCGTCGCCTACAACCAGCAGGGGCGCGAACACGCTCGACTCCACCGGCACGGGGTCACCTGGATGAGCGCCCGCCTTGCGCAGACCCGCGTCGAGGCCGGACTGGGCGGCATCTTGAGCTTCGGGCAGGTCGTCGTCACGTTGGCCATCGCGATCGTGGGCGTCTGGCAGGTACGCCAGGGCCAGCTCAGCGTCGGCGGGCTGCTGGCCCTCACCGGCTATCTCGGGATGCTCTATCCCAAGATGCAGGAGCTGGCCGACATCCGGATCGCCATCGCGTCCGCGGTGATCAGCGCCGAGCGTGTTGCCGAGGTCCTCGACGTCGCACCCGTCGAACGCGTCGAACTCGCTGACATCCCCGCGACCGTTCGATCACCACTACGCCCGACGACGCCGGTCGGCATCGCGCTGCGCGACGTCACCCTGGCGCGCGAGCACCAGACGGTCCTCGACGCCGTTGACCTCGACCTCGCGCCGGGGACCATCACCGCACTGATCGGACCGAGCGGCGTCGGAAAGTCGACGCTGGCGTCGCTGCTGTGCCGATTCGAACATCCCGACTCCGGGAACCTGACCATCGGCGACGTCGATTACGACGACCTGACCGGCCGCTGGATTCGCGATCACATCACGTTGCTTCCCCAGCAGCCGATCATCAAGGGCGCCAGCATCTCCGACAACATCGCCTACGGCCGGCCGGCCGCGACTCGCGAAGAAATCATCGCCGCCGCGGTGGCCGCCGACGCCGACGAGTTCATCCGCAGATTGCCCGACGGCTACGACGCCCGGCTCGACGACGGCGGCCTCACGCTCTCCGGTGGTCAACGGCAACGTATCGCGATCGCCCGTGCGATGCTCCGGAACACTCCGGCGCTCATCCTCGACGAACCGACGTCGGGTCTCGACGCCGCGACCACGAGCCGAATCCTCGACCCCCTCCGGCGGCTTGCCGACGGGCGCACCACGCTGCTCATCACGCACGACACTCGGGTCACCGCGATCGCCGACCGCATCATCGAACTCCGCGACGGGCATCTCTACGACCTGAGCCGGTGGATGGAACCGGAGAACGCTCCGGCGTGACGCGATAGTGCACACGCATCCGACCTGTATGTACGCGGGAAATACACTCGGCCGGTTATGCAACAAGAACCCTATGCACACTATTGCATAGTGCGTAGGTGCATTGGTACGGTCGAGTCGTGGCACTCGAACACGCGATCATGGTGTCGCTCTCCGAACGCCCGGGCACCGGCTACGAGATCGGCAGGCAATTCGACCGGTCGATCGGCTACTTCTGGTCGGCGACGCACCAGCAGATCTATCGCACACTGGGCAAGCTCCACGCCGAGGGCATGGTGAGCTTCGAACCCGTCGCCCAGGAGGGCAGACCGGACAAGAAGGTCTACACACTCTCCGACGCGGGCCGTCAGGCACTGCGCGAGTGGGTTTCGTCGCCGACGCCCATGCAACAACTCCGCGACGACCTCGGACTCAAGATCCGAGCAGCAGAGCACGCCGACCTCACCGACGTCATCGACGAACTCCGCAGGCACCGCGCCGAACACCTTGCGCGACTGCACCTTTACCAGTCGTTCGAGAAGGACGACTACCCCGACCCGCAGGCACTGACCGGCCGCCGCCTCCATCAGTACCTGGTACTCCGCGGCGGCGTACGCATCGAAGAAGGCTTTGTCGGTTGGTGCGACGAAGTCATCACCGCGCTCGACGCCGAGCAGCGTCGAACATCCACCGCGTCGACGCCATCCGTCGGCAACGAGTCCTGACCACCAACCCACCCCATCCCCGACGACCCAGGAGAACGCAGATGTCAGCCCCATCCGCGAATACCAGCTCGAGCCAACCGAATCCGTATTATCCGCGTCTGTTCGAGCCCCTCACCGTCGGCGGGATGACGTTGCGCAATCGCATCGTCATGGGGTCGATGCACACCGGCCTCGAAGACCGCGTGTGGGACACCGACAAGCTGGGCGCCTACTACGCCGAGCGCGCACGCGGCGGTGCCGGCCTGATCATCACGGGCGGCTTCGCGGTCAGTCGCACCGGCCAGCTCCTGCCTTTCGCGGGCAAGATGACCAACGTGCTCGACGCCAAGCGGCATCAGCGCGTCACCCGCGCGGTGCACGACGCGGGCGGCAAGATTGCCATGCAACTCCTCCAGGCGGGCCGCTACGGCTACACGCCACTGAAAGTTGCTCCGGGAAGCGAGAATTCGCCCATCCACCCCTTCAAGAACCTGCCGATGCCCGAGTCGGTCATCCGGCACGTGATCCGCTCGTACGGGCAAGCCGCGAAGCTGGCGCGTCAGGCCGGCTATGACGCCGTCGAGATCATGGGCGGCGAGGGCTACCTGGTCAACCAGTTCCTGTGCCCGCACACCAACGACCGCACCGACAAGTGGGGCGGCTCCACCGAGAACCGGCAGCGCTTTCTGGTGGAGGTGATCACCGAGATCCGACGCCGCGTCCCCCGCGACTTCCCGGTCATCCTTCGGCAGTCGATCGCCGACTTCGTCAAGGGCGGACAGACCTGGGACGAGATCGCCCTCATGGCGCGCAAGGCCGAGGCGCTCGGCGTCGACGCCATCAACACCGACATCGGATGGCACGAAGCCGGCGTGCCGACCATCGTCACCTCGGTGCCACGCGCGGCGTTCGTCAAGTTCACCGAACGACTGCGCGACGAGGTCTCGATCCCGCTCATCGCGAGCAACCGCATCAACACCCCGGAGGTGGCGGAGGAGATCCTCGACCGCGGCCGCGTCGACGCGGTGTCGATGGCTCGCCCGCTCCTGTCCGATCCCGAATTCCCGGTGAAGGCCATGACCGGTCGCGCCGACGAGATCAACACCTGCATCGGCTGCAACCAGGCATGCCTCGACCACGCGTTCGTCGGGAAGAAGGTGTCGTGCCTGCTCAATCCGCGTGCCGGACGGGAAACCACGCTGACCCTCGGCGCGACGCGTCGGGCACGCAAGGTCGCCGTGATCGGCGCCGGACCGGCCGGACTGTCGGCCGCGGTCACCGCCGCACAACGCGGCCACCGGGTCGAGCTCTTCGAGGCCGGTCCGACGATCGGCGGCCAATTCTCCATCGCCGCAAGGATTCCCGGTAAAGAGGAGTTCGCCGAGACGCTGCGCTACTACACCCGGCAGCTCGAGCTCAACAACGTCCGCGTCCATCTCGAACAGCGCGTCGACGCCGAGCACATCATCGCCGAGGGCTTCGACGAGGTGATCGTCGCCACCGGCGTCACCCCACGCATACCCGACATCCCCGGTGTCGATCACCCGATGGTCATGTCGTACGCCGAGGCAGTGCTCGGCCACCGCGAGATCGGCAAGCGTGTCGCGGTGATCGGCGCGGGCGGCATCGGTTTCGACATCACCGAATTCCTCACCGTCGACGACTCACCCTCCCTCAACCTCAAGGAATGGGAACAGGAATGGGGAGTCAGCGAAGACCTCGACGTTCCCGGCTTCCTCACCACGCCCCGACCGCTTCCGGTAACCCGCGAGGTCTTCCTGGTGCAACGCAAGCGCGGCAAGCAGGGCAAGACACTCGGCAAGACCACCGGGTGGGTACATCGGGCGAGTGTGAAAATGAAAGGCGTAGAACAGATCTCGGGTGCAACCTACGACAAGATCGACGACGCCGGACTTCACCTGAGTTTTCACGATGACGACGGCTCGGTCCGTGAGACGCGCCTCCTCGAGGTCGACAACGTGGTCATCTGCGCGGGACAGGAGTCCGTCCGCGACCTCGTCGACCCGCTGACCGTGGCGGGCATCCGAACGCACGTCATCGGTGGCGCCGACCTGGCCGCCGAGCTCGACGCCAAGCGCGCGATCCGTCAGGGCACTGAGGTCGCAGCGGGTATCGAGTAAACCGCTACCAATCGATCGACACCCAGACCGATTCGACGTACGTGCAGCCGCAAAACTGAGAAGCTGTGTGGGTCGCACGTCCGTCGATCGAAGGAGTGGCATGGCGTCTCCGTTTGCCGAGCGGCGTTGGGGCTCGACGTCGAGTCCACTGCGCGGCCCGATGACCGCTCTCGCGAAGACGAGCGTCGGCTCGTGGGTGGTGCGTCGATCGGCCGGTGTCGACCGGCGTGTCCTGCATGCCTCGAAGGGGCGGTTCACCGTACTGGGGCCGATCGGGGCTCCCACGCTGCTGTTGACGACCACCGGCGCAAAGTCCGGGCTGTCGCGGACATCGCCGCTGCTCTACGCCCGCGAGGGCGACGACATCTTCGTCGTCGGGTCCAATTTCGGCCAGGAACGCCATCCCGCCTGGACGGCCAATCTCCTCGCCAACCCCGCCTGCACGGTCAACACGGCAGGCGTCGAGGTCGACGCCGTCGCGACGCTTCTCGACGGCCCCGAGCGCGAGCGGATCTACCGCCTCTTCGAGAGCGACGTCACCGACGTGTACTCGGTCTACCGCGATCGCACCGATCGCGAGATCAGGGTGTTCCGGCTCTCGGCGAGCTGACCAGCGCACAGCCACGCGACCGGTTCGCGATCGAGCCACGCCGGCGGCGCTACCATGACCGCCATGCCCATTGCGTCTCCCGTCGTGTCCGCACGCGCCGTCGTCACCGGCGCGTCCTCCGGAATCGGAATGGAACTCGCCCGCGAACTCGCCAGTCGCGGGCACTCACTGATCGTCGTGGCGCGTCGCGGGGACATCCTCGAAGAGCTCGCAGTCGAGCTGCGCACGCAACACGACGTGCAGGTCGAGGTACGACCGAGCGACCTGTCGGATCCGACTGCCGTCGAGATCCTCTCCGCAGAACTCGCCCAGCGTGAGGTCTCGGTGCTCTGCAACAACGCGGGCATCGCCACGTTCGGTCCGGTCGCCGAGCTCGATGCCGACTACGAGCGCGCCCAGGTCCGGCTCAACGTCAACGCCGTGCATGACCTGACCCTCGCGGTGCTCCCCCAGATGGTTGCTCGCGGCTCGGGCGGCATCCTCATGGTCGGTTCGGCAGCTGGCAACATGCCGATCCCCAACAACGCCACCTACGCGGCGTCGAAAGCCTTCGTGAACACTTTCAGCGAGTCGCTGCGTGGCGAGGTCGGCGGTTCGGGTGTCCACGTCACCCTGCTCGCGCCAGGACCTGTCCGTACTCAGACACCGGACCCCGAGGACGCGTCGATCGTCGACAAGATGGTGCCCGGCTTTCTGTGGCACGACAGCGCGGAGGTAGCCAAGATGAGCCTGGATGCGTTGGAGCACAACAAGATGCGCGTTGTGCCCGGAACGCTGTCGAAGGCAATGTCGGTCGCGGGCGGCTACAGTCCGCGGGCGCTCGTCGCTCCCATCGTCGGCACGTTCTACAAGCGACTCGGGCCAGAGTCCTAGGAACCCGATGCCACTCGAAGAATTGCTCCGCATCGGTACGCCGCGCCCGATCGTGCGGTGGGGCGACCCTGTCCTGCATACGCCTGCCCGTCCGGTGACCGACTTCGACGACCAGCTGCAGCATCTGATCGCCGACATGTTCGCCACCAATACCGCGGCACCGGGTGCGGGTCTTGCCGCGGCCCAGATCGGCGTCGACCTCGCGGTATTCGTGTACGACTGCGGCGACGAGACAGGCAGGCGACGTACGGGCGTGATCTGCAATCCCGAGCTCGAACTCCCCGAGGGCCGCGACAGGGAACTCGCGACGCTGGGCGAGGGATGTCTTTCGCTGCCGGGTGCCCATGAGGATCTCGCCCGTCCGAAGGTCGCGACGTGTCGAGGCGTCGACCAATTCGGCCAACCGGTCACCGTGACAGCGGGCGGGATACTCGGCCGCTGTCTACAGCACGAGACCGACCACACGCGCGGCATGGTGTTCGGCGATCGCTTGACCGCCAAGGCTCGCAAACGACTCTTCCGCGACGCCGATGAGGTTGCCGATCGGTACCCCGACGATTGGCCCGTGTCGCCAATGGTGTGACCCGGCTCGCGATGACCGGCTCTGCCCTTCACCGGGACAAATCGAGAATCTGATAGTTAGCCAAATCACACAGTGCTAGTTTCTGAGAACTTACTCACAGGTAGGTGCTGGCTCGTTCTCAGGAGGTCTCATGCGTCGCTTCACCCGTCTACGTCGGACAGTCATCACGGCCGCAACGCTATCCGCAACTGCCGCAGCCGTTTTCGCCACTTCCGTACACGCGGAGGCGGCCCCTTCGCTCTACATCAACCACAAGCACACCACGGTGACCACTCACCTCAAGAATCTCGGCGTCGACGTGGTCTTCACAACCACAGAGCGGACGAAGGCCGAGTCGATGCCACCGTTCGCACTGGAATCCACGATCCAGTCGGCGCAGACACGTGCCGCGTGGAGACTGGCCGACCTACGTGTAGCAACGCTGCAAATCAAGATGATTCCCGACGGACCAGCGACCGGAAACGCCACGCCGACGGGCCAGGGACCGATGGACGTCAAGGTCACTCAGAAGCTCAACATTCAGATCCAGCGGATCGAACCGCTTGGGATCAAGGAGTTCAATCTCGTCGGTGCTCCGTGTACGACAAGCACCCCCGCTGAACTGGTGCTGACCGGCCAGATCCCCTTCTCCGAGGACGAGGGCACCGATTTCTTCGCACCCCTCACCCTCAAGGGCGACCTGACGATCCCACCGCTGGCAGGCTGCGGCGCGCTCACACCGCTGCTCAATCCCATCGCATCCGGCCCGGGCAATGCGGTGACGGTCCAACTAGACCTGTAGCACTCAACGGTGCCGGGCGTCGTCCTCAACGCCGACGACGCCCGGTACCGAAGATCGCTCGACTGAACTCGCGGCCCGCCTGGCCGGCAGCGTTGCGCAAGAATCTCTGCATCGGCTCGCTCGTCAGGATTTCGGTGATCATGCCGGGCTCTTCGGGCACAGGAGCAGGTACAGGTGCCGGGGTCGGCGCAGGCGCCTGCGCGGGCGGCGTCGGTGCCGGAGCGTCGGGCGACTCACCGGGCGAGAGCATCTTCGCGGCGAGCATTTCGTAGGCCGACTTGTTGTCGATGGCCGTGCCGTAGGTGTGGTAGAGCGGACTCGCTTTCGCTGCGGCCGTGATATCTGCTGCCGCAACAGCTTCCATCGACGACCGGGGCGCTCGAATGACCGTCCACGCGACCGGCGTCGGCGCACCTTTCTCCGACAGCACGGTCACGATCGCCTCGCCGGTCCCGAGTGACGTCAGCGCCTGATCGAGCTTGTAGACGTCCGATACCGGGTAGGTCTTGACTGTCTTGCTGAGCGCCTTCTGATCGTCGGGGGTGAATGCGCGCAGCGCGTGCTGGACTCGGGCGCCCAATTGGGACAGCACATCGTTGGGAATGTCGGTCGGCAACTGCGAACAGAAGAACACGCCGACGCCCTTGGACCGGATCAACTTGACCGTCTGCACCACCTGCGCGATAAAGGCTTTCGACGCGTCGTTGAACAGCAGATGCGACTCGTCGAAGATGAAGACCAGCTTGGGTTTGTCGACGTCGCCGACCTCGGGGAGGGACTCGAACAGTTCCGCCAGTATCCACATGAGGAACGTGGAGAACAGGACCGGATTGGCGGCTTGATCGCCCAACTCGAAGAGAGTGATGATGCCGCGGCCGTCCGGAGCGAGCCGCAGCAGATCCTGCGGATTGAGTTCCGGCTCACCGAAGAACGTATCGCCGCCTGCCGCTTCGAGATTCGTCAGTGCGCGCAGGATGACTCCGGCGGTCTGCGTCGAAACCCCACCGATCGCCTTGAGTTCTGGCTTACCCTCATCGCTGGTCAGGTAGGCGATCACCGACCGGATGTCTTTGAGGTCGAGCAGGGCCAGGCCGTTCTTGTCTGCCCAATGGAAGATCAGTCCGAGCGTCGATTCCTGGGTGTCGTTGAGCCCCAACACCTTACTGAGCAGAATCGGCCCGAACGCAGTGATCGTCGCACGCACCGGCACCCCGATCCCCTGCGATCCGAGCGACACGAACTCGACCGGATACGCCGTCGGCGACCAGTCGTCGCCGGTCTGCGCCGCGCGTGCGGTGATTCTGTCGTTGGACACCCCCTGCCGGCTCAGCCCCGACAGGTCGCCCTTGATGTCGGCCATCACGACCGGAACGCCATTGGCCGACAACTGTTCTGCGATGAGTTGCAAGGTCTTGGTCTTACCCGTGCCCGTCGCTCCGGCCACCAGCCCGTGACGGTTCATCATCGCCAGCGGGATACGAACCTTGGCCGTCGAGTCGACCTGGCCGTCGACAGATACCGTGCCGAGTTCAAGCGCTGTCGAAGCGAACTGGTAGCCCTGTGCGATCGTCTGGGCGGCCTGGGTGGGATCGGTCACGAACATGTCCTTCCGGCGGTTGGATTGCCCGAGCACGACAGTGGTCACAGCTCTGGCGGGTCGGTGCACTACAGCAAACAATAGCCGCGGATCGTCGCCCGCTAAGGTTGATGCGTGCAGGACAAACTGGTGTGGATCGATTGCGAAATGACCGGCCTCGATCTCGAGAAGGACAAACTGATCGAGATCGCCGCCCTGGTCACCGACAGTGACCTCAACATTCTGGGCGACGGCGTCGACGTGGTCATCCACGCCGACGACGCCGATCTCGACGCGATGCCCGACGTCGTGACCAAAATGCACGCCGACTCGGGACTGACCGACGAGGTTCGACGGTCGGCGATCACCGTCCCGGAAGCCGAGGCGATGGTCCTCGACTACATCCGCGCGCACGTGACAACGTCGGGCGCAGTCCCCCTCGCAGGCAACTCGATCGCCACCGACCGGGGCTTCATCGCCCGGGACATGCCCGAACTCGACGCCTACCTGCACTACCGCATGGTCGACGTCAGCTCGATCAAAGAACTCACTCGACGCTGGTACCCGCGCGTCTACTTCAATCAGCCCGAAAAGGGCCTCGCGCACCGCGCCCTTGCCGACATCCGCGAGTCGATCCGTGAGCTCCGCTACTACCGGGCTGCGGCCTTCGTTCCCCAGCCAGGCCCCGACGTCGACACCCTCACGACGATCGTCAAGGATCTCGGGCCTGCCTGAACACGCAGGTCAGTCAACCGATTGGAGTTCGGAGCGTCCGAACCGCTAGAGTATGACCTTGGCTCTGGGACCCAGTGTTCTTCCTGGGTTTCCGATGCCGATGGTGAGCGTAGTTCAGTTGGTAGAGCACCAGGTTGTGATCCTGGCTGTCGCGGGTTCGAGTCCCGTCGCTCACCCCGCAGGTCAAGGCCCTGCCCACGGATCAGTGGGCAGGGCCTTGTGCGTTCGGTGAGCGCGTCGTCGTAGCGTGGAGTTCACTTTCATGCTCTACGATCTGCACCCGTGCTGGAAGATCTGAACAAGGCCGCGAAGAAGTCGGGGCTCCACGTTGCGCCGGGCAAGAAGAAGGACACGTACTCGGTACGAAAGTCCAAGAGCGGCAAGCTCATCGCCAAGAACGTCGACGCCGACGAAGTCAAGAAGATCATCAAAGACCGCAAGTGACCCCCACCAACTCAGGGACGACTCTGGTCAACCAAGGTGGGCCAGCATCGTCACCAGTTGGTCGTGTTCTCCCGACACCTCGGAGAACCGCAGCGGCTTGACCCGCTCGACCAGAATTTCGCGGTCAGCGGTCGGCAACAGTGCCATCACCTCGGTGAGGAAGTCGTCGAGTGGCATGGCCCAGTCGGCGTCGGCCTGTCCGGGCATGAGGTCGGTCTGCACTGCCGGCGGGACCAACTCGAGGACGTCGATCCCCTTGTTCGCCAATTGAATTCGAAGGCTCTCCGAGAGCGAGTGGATGGCAGCCTTCGTGGCGCTGTAGGTAGGGGCACCGACCATCGGGGTGAACGCGAGACCCGACGACACCGTGATGAACGTGGCTCCGTCCTTACCGGTGAGTGCGTCGGTGAAGGCCGCGACCAGACGTAGCGGCCCCAGGATGTTGGTGTCGACCTCGACGGCCGCCGTCTCCAGGAAGTCGGGGGTCGTAAGGTCCTCGGCGCGCATGATCCCCGACATCGCGACAACCACGTTCAGGTCGGGGAAGCGTCGGTTCACGTCCGCGGCCGCGCGGTTGACGTCGTCGGTGTCGGTCGTGTCGATGCGGACCGCTTCGATCCCGGGGTGCTCGGCGACGATCTGGTCGAGGAGTTCGCTACGCCGCCCGCCGACGATGACCGTGTTGCCCGCCTCCTGCAGCCTCAGAGCGAGACCGAGTCCGATACCCGACGTCGCGCCCGCGATGAAAATGGTGTTACCGCTTGTCTTCATGTCGTCTCCTCGTTGCCGTGTGGTCCGGCCGTGTGCCGTTCCTCGGTCGTGTCACCGAGTTCACTCCCCTGTCGCGACTCCGACAAGGCACCCGATATCCGGGGACCGACGATCCCTGGTTCACCTCCGGCTGATCGGTCACCCTGGAGAGATGACCGAACATCCACGGCCCTTTGAGCGTGCCCGGTGAGCACCGTCGATCGGGCGGGCCTCGCCGAGTTCCTCCGTCGGCGCCGCGAGTCGTTGCAACCCGCAGACGTCGGTCTCGGCGTCGGACAACGCCGCAGAGCCCGCGGGCTTCGACGTGAGGAGGTCGCGGCGCTCGCCGGAATGTCGGTCGACTACTACACACGACTCGAACAGCAACGCGGCCCGCATCCATCGGACCAGATGGTCACAGCCATCGCGCGGGCACTGCACCTGTCCCTCGATGAACGCGACCACCTGTTCCGCTTGGCAGGACACAACGCGCCCGACCGACTCAGCCGCGACGATCACGTCTCCCCCGGCATGCTGCGCATCATCGACCGCCTCACCGACACTCCGGCGATGGTCGTCAACAGTGCCGGTGAGACTCTCGTACAAACCCCGCTGGCCGTCGCACTCGTCGGGGACGACAGTGCCTTCACCGGGCTCAGCCGCTCGATCGCGTATCGGTGGTTCACCGACGCCGATACCCGTGGGCGGTTTCTCCCCGAGGATCACGCCCTACACGCACGGGCGCACACGGCCAGGCTGCGGGAGGCCGTCACCCGGCTCGGACCTGATTCGCGTGCAGCTGAAGTCGCCGACGCCCTACTAGCCGAGAGCGCCGAGTTCGCGGAGTTGTGGCACCGCCACGATGTGGGCGTCACGCTGACCGATATCGACAAGCGGATCGTCCACGTTTCGCTCGGTGTCATCGAGGTGCAGTGCCAGACGCTGTTCGATCCGAGCAGCGCTCAGGCACTCCTGGTCTACACCGCTGTCCCGGGCTCGTCCGACCACGAGAAGTTGGCGATGCTCGCAGCGTTCGCCGACTGAACCGCCGACCACTCGGCCTCAGAGGCTGCGCGAGATGATCTCCTTCATGATCTCGTTGGTGCCCGCGTAGATCTTCTGCACACGCTGATCGGCCCACATCCGCGCGATCGGGTACTCGTTCATGTACCCGTAGCCACCAAAGAGTTGCAGACACTCGTCGGCCACCGCCATCGCCCGCTCACTGGTCCACCACTTGGCCATCGCGACTGTCGGGATGTCGAGCTTGCCGTCGAGATGCTTGATGATGCAGTCGTCAGTGAACACACGGGCGATCCGCGCCTCGGTGGCGACCTCTGCGAGCTTGAACTTGGTGTTCTGGAATCCGAAGATGGGTCGGCCGAACGCTGTGCGGTCCTTGGTGTAGGCGAGTGTGTGCTCGAGCGCGACCTCCATCCCTGCCGTCGACGCGACGGCGATGATCAGACGCTCCTGCGGAAGCTGCTGCATGAGCTGGATGAAGCCCTGCCCCTCGTCGGTGCCGAGCAGGTTCGACGTCGGTACCCGCACACTGTCGAAGAAGAGCTCCGAGGTGTCCTGCCCGCGCTGCCCGACTTTGTCGAGCACGCGACCACGCCTGAACCCGGGACGATCAGCCTCGACGAGTACCAGCGAGATTCCCTTGGCGCCCTCGCTCACGTCGGTCTTGGCGACGACGATGATGAGGTCGGCTGGCCGCCGTTGGTGATGAAGGTCTTGGAGCCGTCGATGACGTACTCATCACCCTCGCGGATCGCCTTGGTCTTCACGGCCTGGAGATCGGATCCGGTACCCGGCTCGGTCATCGCGATGGCGCCGACGACCTCGCCCGACGCCATCTTCGGGAGCCAGGTGCGCTTCTGCTCCTCCGACCCGTAGGCGAGGAGGTAGTGGGCGATGATCCCGTTGTGCAGACTCGCACCCCACGATGAGTCCGCGATGCGCGCCTGCTCTTCGATCAGCACCGCTTCGTGGGCGAACGTTCCGCCGCCTCCGCCGTACTCCTCGGGAATCGACATGCACAGCAGGCCGAGTTCACCTGCTTTGTTCCACAGCTCACGGTCGACGTGGTGCTGCTCGATGAACTTCTCGATATTCGGCTTGATCTCCTTCTCGCAGAAACTGCGAGCGAGATCGCGCACCGCTGTCAGGTCGTCGGTTTCCCACGGGGAACGCTCGGCCATGCTGTACACCTCGATCGTCGGCAAACAATGTCACCGCCGATCGTAACAGTGACTGGTGTCACGGTAGGTGCTAGGCGTTGCCCTTCGACCAGACCGCCCAGGGGACATTCCAGTCGCCGAGTCCGTCGGTGCCCGAGAGCGTCCCGCCCGCGGTGTTCTTGACGATCACCGGGTCGCCTCGCAACGTGTTCTGCATGACCCACAGCGCGTTGTCGGGACTGAGATTGAGGCACCCGTGGCTCGTGTTGGTGTTGCCCTGCGCCCACACCGACCACGGTGCGGAGTGGAAGAAGATTCCGCTGTAGGACATACGGGTCGCGTAGTCGACCGGGGTGCGGTAGCCGTCTGCGGAACCGACGGGGACGCCGTAGGTCGAGGAGTCCATGATCATGTTGTCGTGCTTGTCGGACACGAGGTACACACCGTTGTCGGTCTCGGTACCCGGCTTGCCCATCGATGTCGGCATCGTGCGGATGTCCTTGCCGTCGCGATTGAACACCACCTGCTTGGTGCGGTCATCGGCGGTCACCACCATCGAACGACCGACGGTGAAGTTCGACTTGAGATTCTCCTGCCCGAAGACGCCATCACCCAAATCGATGCCGTAGGTGTTCACCGCAACGGAGACCTTGGTTCCCGGCTTCCAGTAGTCCTTGGGCCGCCAGCGAACCTCGGTATCGCTGATCCAGTAGAAGGCGCCCTCGACCTGAGGCGTGGTGGTGATGGTGATCGCGCGCTGGGCGGCCTTGCGATCAGCAATGGGTTCGTCGAACTTCACGGCGACCGGTTGCCCGACACCGACGGTCTCGCCGTTCGACGGGGTCAGGTACGCCTGTGTCAGATTGGCAGGTGCTCGCGTGGTGAACGAGACGCGCTTGGTGCTGGTGCCGCCGATACCCTTTGCGTCGGCCTGCACTGTGTAGTTGCGCGCGTAGCCGAGAGGCTCGGCACTCGTCCATCGCGTCGCGTCCTCGCTGAGGCTTCCACGCAACGGCGTGCCGTCGGCCTTGTCGATCCGCACATTGGTCAGTGCGCCCTCGCTGGCCTGAACCGTGATCGGCGCACCGGGCTGAATGCCGACCGCCTGATCGATCAGTGGCCTGTCGGCCCACTCGGTGATCTCGACGCCCGGCATGAGGAGATCGCCGAAAAGTGCTGAGCTCTGCACATTCTCGGAGTATTTCGCCGTCTGCGAGCACGAGCTCAGCAGCGCGGCCACGGCAACCACCATTCCAACGATCATCAACCCGCGTCGCTGGATACGACCGCTCACCATGTGACTCCTGCCCGATGTTCTAACGATCCGCGGGCCTCCGTTGTGTGGAGCCGCAGATGTGGATCAAATGACTGTGCGCGATGGCGCGCCACCAGTGTACGAGATACGACGAATGCCCGAGTCGCCCGACATGACCATTAGCCCGCCATGCCGTACGACCGAACGACAGAGACCAGTGTCCGGCGCAAAAAGCGATCGCCCCGGACGGAACCGGGGCGATCGCGGTAGTTGTTGTGCGCCATCAGGGACTCGAACCCCGAACCCACTGATTAAGAGCCCACTAGCGGGGTTTCTTGAATCACTGCCCTAGCGTCGGCCGCGGCCGGATTCGTTCAGGCTCGACAGCATCGCCGATCCCGAAAACGCGCCAGTGATCGAAGTCGGCATCGGGTAGGTCATCGAGATCTGGGCATCGCTGCATCGTGGCGAAAATTGTGTCTGCGGGCAATGGGACGTCCCCGACCACGCGCAGATTCGTTCCAGGGTCCGGCGGCAGCTTGATATACGCGACATCGGGTGACGCGTAGATAGGGCGAGTGGCCATTCCGCGCTCCGAGAGTTGCTCGCGTATCCACTTCAATGCTTTACGTTTGCGGAAGTGCTTGAGCGTTTCCGGGACGACGACGAACGCGAGTAGTTCCTTGACGTTCGGTTCGTCCAGGACGGCTGTGAACGCCGTGTAGGCCGTTATGACACCGCGGTGACCCTCGGCATCGATTAGTGCCCACGACCGTTCTTCTGATCCCTCCATGTAGCCTTCGCCCCATTCGTGGACGAAGTCCAGGGCCTTTATCGCGGCAGCCGGCTTGCGCACGTCGAGGCCGGGGAAATCGATCCGCAGCACGGCCTTGTCGCCACTCACGAGCATCGTTGCGTCTGAATCCTGGAACAGCGCAACCAGGTAGTTATCGTCTGGGTCGTCACAGACGAGAGGGATCTCGTTGTCGGGGCGGTCGTCGATCCAATCAGCTACGACGGTTACGGCGTCGACGAAATCTCGAACCTCATCGAGAGAAAGCCAACGTCGGAACTTTTCCCGCTCCAGCCTGGTCTCCAACTCTTCGCACAGGTGGTCCGACATGATGAGCGAGATGCGACCCCGCCGAGCAAGTTCGATGAGCTGCGCAGAATGACCACTCGGGCTGAGCGCTGCACTTATAAGAGCGTTGGTGTCCAGTACAAGGACAACGGTCAACTATCCGATACCTCCGGCTACCGGGCGTAGACACCCTGGCGACGTTCGCGCCGGATACGTTCGGTTTCGGCTTCGACTTCCTCGAATGCCGCGTCCTCCGACAGTTCGCCCCGTTCGCGGACCTCGCTGTAGACCGCATCGAGAGCGGCTCCGGCCAGGGCTGCGTCGTCATTCTTCCCGTAGCGCGCAGACAACCTCCGTAGAGCGTCGGCACGCCTATTCTGCCTGCTCATGAGGTCCTCCTCCGGATGGTGTCCCACAAGTCTACCCATCCGAAGACACGGACGTAATGTGAACGACCCCGATGCCGGGTAGGGCATCGGGTCGTCGGGTGCTCGCGTCATCGGGTGACGCAGGCGGGTTCCGCCGCAGCGGTCGCCACCCGGTAGATGGCGGCGGGTTGGTACACCGCAACATCGAATCGGCCCCTCAACGCGCGCCTGAATCTGGTTGCGCTGGAACAGCTCTCCCGACTCGACGCTCCATTCGATGTCGATGCGCGGGCCGACGATGTCGATGGAGATGGCCGCGGGGTCTAGGACCACACCGACCTTGACCGGCAACGCCGTCGACAGGACGACACGCACTCTTCGGATGACCGCGGCACACTGAAACCCGTTGGCACACTCTTGGCACAGTGGCCACTCAAACGAAAAAGCTAGGTCAGAGGAAAATACCTCCGACCTAGCTACCTTCTTGTGCGCCATCAGGGACTCGAACCCCGAACCCGCTGATTAAGAGTCAGCTGCTCTGCCAATTGAGCTAATGGCGCTTGGCCGTGCGAGAAAGAACCTTACAGGGTCACTGCCTCAGAAGTGAAATCGCCTGCTCGGAAGCCCTTTTTGGCCTCTCCCGCACGGGAACTCATGCGTTGCCCTTTTTCCACACCGCCCACGGGACGTTCCAGTCGCCGAGGCCGTCGTCTCCTGGCAACGGCTCGCCGACGGTGTTCTTCGCGATGACGACGTCGCCTCGGAGTGCGTTGTTCAAGAACCACTCCGCGTTGGCGGGGCTCACGTTGAGACAGCCGTTGCTCACGTCGTCGACGCCCTGGTCGCCCAACGACCACGGCGCGGAGTGAACATAGATGCCGCTGAACGAGATTCGAGTCGCGTCGTACACGGTCTCGCGATAGCCGCCGGGCGAGCTCACCGGCACGCCGTACGTCGACGAGTCCATGATCACGCTCGGCTCACGCTCGGCGACCATGTAGATGCCGTTGTTGGTCGGCGTCGAATCCTTGCCCATCGACGTCGGCATCGTCTTGACGACCTTGCCGTCGACCGAGATCGTGATGTTCTTGGTCTTGTCGTCGGCAACCGCGACAAAACTGCGCCCCACCTTGAAATTGGTGTCGAGGTTGTTGCTGCCGTACACGCCACCACCGAGGTCGATGCCCTTGAGATTGGCCGCGACGTGCACCTTGGTGCCCGGCTTCCAGAAATGCTCGGGGCGCCAACGCACCATGCTGTCGTTGAGCCAGTAGAAGGCACCCTCGACCGGCGGGTCGGCGGTCACCGTGATCGCACGCTGCGCGTTGAGCTTGTTGGCGACCGGAGTGTCGAAGTTGATCGCAACTGTCTGCCCGACACCGACGGTTTCGTTGTCTTGAACCACCGACGACACCGATGCCAGCGAGTCCGCGGATGCCGTCGTGAAGCTGATCTTGCGGGCACCGTCGCCCTCGACGCCCTTCGCCGCGGCGGTGAGCGTGTAATCGCCACCGAAGTCGAGCGGCTGACTCGACACCCAGGTACCGCCGTCGGGCGACACCTTGCCCGCGACCGGACCATCGGGCCCCGACACGACGACGGACGTGAGACTGCCGTTCTGTGCCGCGACCTTCACAGGTGCGCCCGGCATGACGCCGACCGCGTGGTCGGTCATCGGACGATCACGCCAGCCGGTCACCGAGATCGTCGGCTGCGCAAACGATTGCAGCGCAGGCGCATTGGTGACGGTGTCGGGATACTCGGGCGACTGAGAACAAGCCGCCGCACTGGCGACCACCAATCCGGCCGCCGCGAGTGCGCCCACACGCCGTGCACGCGAACCCCGGGACTTCTGTCGGTCTACAGAACTGGAGGGACGAGCACGCGTCACGCGATCACCTTGCGGACGACGACAACCAATACGACGGCGCCGGCAACCGCGAGCGAGATCTTGACCGCCGGCTTGTTGACCAAGGCGATCAGCTTGGTCTTCGCGTCGTCGGCAAGCCGCTCGGGACTCACCCGAACCGCGAGTTCGTCGAGCGTGTTGGCCAGGTCCTCGCGCGCCTGCACAATGTCCTGTTCGATACGGTCGGTGTCGCCGGCCACAGTTGTCCTCCCAGACTTTCTTCACTACACATGCGGACTCACCGATCCGCATCTTTCCGCCAGAACGCCGTCCACGCAGCGGCCACGGCAGGTCTCGCACGCGTCGACAGAGCAAACGACATGTCGAGAATACGTCATCGCGAGGTGGTGAGCCGCGTCCTGCGCGCGTGAGTTGAGACCGTGCCCGGTTTGCCCGGCTGTGGGTCGATCACCCGGTCGACCTGCCCTATCGGTTAGCCTGACGACCATGTCTGGCACATCCCGTCTCGAGGTCGGCGACACCGCGCCCGACTTCACACTCACCGACGCCCACGGCGAAGCGGTCTCCCTCTCCGACTACGCCGACTCGAAGGTCATCGTCTACTTCTACCCCGCGGCGTCGACTCCCGGCTGCACCAAGCAGGCGTGCGACTTTCGCGACAACCTCGCCGAACTGGACGGACAGGAGTGGGAACGTCAGGCCCTCGGCGTCGGCGAACTTTGCCAGCTTCTCCTGCTTGTCAGGGGAGATGCCGACGACGGCGATGCCCTGTCCGTCCAGTTCGGCGAGGTTGTCGCGAAAGTCGCACGCCTGCTTGGTGCAGCCGGGAGTCGACGCCGCGGGA
>NZ_LZMI01000015.1:0-17701 GCF_001665475.1 Gordonia sp. 852002-51296_SCH5728562-b
GCTCCTCGATCATGAGATATTCGGACCTTCGCAAGTCGAATTATCCCAGGTCAGGGCACCAATCTTCGTTTACGACAAGAAATCAGCATGAAAGCCCGAGGCTAGGTTCGCGCCGTCGACCGTCGTGTAGGTCACGTAGTAGAAGCCGTCGGTGTGGCGGAAGATGCTCGGGTCACGCACGCGCCCGGTCGGCGGACGGTACGCGGGCTTCGCCAGCGGAGTGAAGTCAGTGCCATTCGACGACTGGTAGACGTCCATGTACAAGTCGCTGGCGTTGCTGAACCCCACCATCGTGTAGCGCCAACCAGCTGCGGCGCTGGTGCCAGGGCCGGAGAGCAGCAGTCCGATCACGGCAAGCAGCACCACCGGCAGAGCGGAGAACATCGATCGCATGCGGAAGTTCACCGGTGCAGTATTGACCACGTCGTCGCGCAGGTGCACGCGCTCGGGGGGCTTCCGCCGAAATCGTTATCGAAACTGCGCTTGGTTGGCAGCGGAAAGTCGTTGACAGGCAAACATGCTGAGCGCGGTCATTCCCTGTTGAGTGCCACCGCTGACTGCACCAGGGCGACGAATGCGTCGTCGTCCACGGTGTCGTTCTCTTTGATGTCGATGGCGCGGCGAGTCCCCGCGGTAAGGCTGGCGTTGAACACCTTCGCCGGATCAGGCAGCGACGCACCCTTGGCGAACGTGAGCTTGATCTTGTCCTTGTAGGTCTCGAGCGTGCAGATCAGGCCGTCGAGCGAAAACGTCGGAACGCCATCCGGATTGGAGGGTTTGCGCCATTTGATCTCTTCGGTGATGTCGGGGTCGGCCCGCATGATCAGGGTGCGCACCTCGTTGGCCCGCGATTCGCGCCAGTCGTCTGCCATGCAGGTCACCGTAGTCGGTGGGCGACGAGGTATCAGCCCTTCGCGTGCCGCTACTTCGTCAGGTCTTGCGCAAACATGACGATGATTCCGCTCGGCCCGCGAACGTAGGTGAGCTTGTAGACGTCCTGATAGTTGGCGACGCCGCGCAGCGGGTGGCATCCGTGCCGCGCGGCGATGGCGAGGGCGTCGTCGATGTCGTCGACGGAGAACGCGACACGATGCATGCCGATCTCGTTGGGCAGCGTCGGCGACGTCTCGATGGCGTCCGGGTGGATGTACTCGAAGAGTTCGAGGCGACCCGCGCCGTCGGGCGTGGCGAGCATCGCGATCTTTGCGTGGTTGCCGTCGAGTCCGACTGCGGTGTCGGCCCATTCGCCGCTGACCTCGTCGCGTCCGAGGACGGTGAGGCCGAGATCGGTGAAGAACGCAATTGCGGCGTCGAGGCTGTCGACCGCGATGCCGACGTTTTCGAGGGAGATGGGCATGTGGTCGAGGGTAGCCGCGGCGCGGGCTACGACCTCACTGATGGGTGATTGTCCTTGCGAGGAACACGAGGTCGTAGATCCCGACGTTCTCGCGCTTGAACTCCACGAAACCTTTCCGCTCGTAGAGTCGGATGTTGGCGACGCTGCGCTCGCCGGTGAACAACTCGACTCGCGTGACCGATGGAGGCACCCAGCCGTCGACTGCGGCGAGCAACGTGCTGCCGAGACCTTGACCCTGCAGATCGGGGACCACCGTCAGGCGGCCGACCTCGGCGACCTCGCCGTGTACCGAAAGTCGCAGCGCTGCAACGAGCCTCGCGCCCAGTCTGATTCCGAGTGCGGTTACGTGGAGCGATTCGAGTTCAGCGACGAGGTCGTCGACAGACTGTGTGAGCGCGGGCATGGTCAGGTCATCGTGGAGTTGAGCCTCGGTGATGTAGGCCGCTCGCTGCATGGTCAGGATCTCGCCGGCGTCGTCGACGTCGAGCCGCGACACCTCAGTCACGACGGGTTCCGATGTTCGTCTGGAGCTCGCGGATCGTCGAACCGAGAATGCCGCGCGCGAGCAAGCCCTGCCCCAACGGACCGGCCGAATCGGAGCCGAGCGTCGGGAGCTTCCGCAGGGCTGCCCGCTCCTCATCAGTCAATTCAGCTAGCTGCCACCGAATTTCGTCGTCGACGGCCGCCTGATTGCCGGGACTCGAGAGTGCGACGGCCTTCACCGCGTACGCGGCGGCCCCGAGTGCGTGGGCACCCATGTGTGCCACCGCCGACGCCTGCGCGACGGACCTCGCCGCGGCGGCTCCCGCCGGCGTGCTCGCTGCGCCCGCCGCCTTGACGGCGATCATCCGCTTGCTGATCTCCTCCGCACTGGTCCCGTGTCCTGCGCTGTAGGCGCGTGTGCGCGCAAGGGCGTCGTCGATGTCGGCGCGCGCAGGGTCGTCGGCCTCAAAAAGCGGGAGAACCCGCTCGGCGCATGCGACCGCCCACCGCGCCACCAGGCGTCGATCGGTTTCGCTGAGCGTTTGAACCGATGTCACAGATCTCCTGATGTGAGTCGGGCCATCCGAAGTATCGGGTAGGGCCTGCCCTGGTCGTCGAGCGCACTTCGCTCGACCTCCACGAAACCACGGCGACGGTAGAACGCGACCGCGTCGACGTTGTCCTCGTTGACATCCACACGACTGATTCCGTAGTCGTCGACGGCGTGGGCGAGAAGCACACTGCCGACACCGGTTCCCCGGTGAGCAGCGTCGACGAACAGCATCTCGAGGTTGTCCCCTGCTGTGCCCGCGAAGCCGACGATCTGACCGTCGACTTCTGCGACGACCAGCCGCACCTGCGGAAAGTAGTCGGCCGCCAGGTGCTGCTCGATATCGTCCCGGTCCGCTGGACGTAGAAAATGATGTGTTGCATCGACGGCGCTACGCCAGACTTCGACGAGCCGCGAATAGTCGTCCGGAACCGCGATCCGCACAATCACGAAGCGGCCCCGAGCAGCGCGCGAAATCGTCTGGCGTGCACAGCTATGGGCATGCAGACAACGTACGCGGCCGAACCGCGCCGCATGCTGCGGCGTCGTGAAATGCCGCGGCGTTTCAAAGCACAGCGCGGTCCAGCCGGTCTCGGTTCGTCGGACTCAGGAAAGCGCGGATCGGACGATGTCCGCGATCCGCTTCTCCGTGAATTCGTCGAGGGTGTCGAAGTACCATGCCGCCGGCATCAGCGTTCCGTCGATGCCGCCACCCGGGTTGAGCGTGACCTTCTCGGTGAGGGCGAGGTTGATGCGTTCGTCGTTACGCAGCGTCACCAGTGCAGGCGAACTCGCCGACTTGGCGTACGCGGGCATGCCGTACCAAATTCTCGGCTTCAGCGTTGGCTCGGCGGCCATGATGACCTCGTGCGCCGCTGAACCAGCGAGCGCTCGGGCTCCTTCATCTTCGCGATCTTGTCGGCAACCGCCGCGAGGTTCTTCTCATCCTTCGATGCCATGTCATGTCCTCTCGTCAGCCGATGTCACACATCGGCTGTGAAGTCGGCGCACTGGTGCGCCACACCCCATCCGGACATGTCCCGAGTGAGTCGGGCCTCTCCGCAATGATTCAGGCATCTGTGCCTGGAAGTGCAGTCGGCAGGATCCCCTGCCGCCAATCAGGCTAACTGACCGCCACGGGTGGGCGCGAGCAAATGCGTGGCCGAGCCAACGACGTGAGGGACGACGCCGCTACACATTGAACCGGAACTCGACCACGTTCCGTAGCAGAATAACCTTTTATTGGTAGACTTGGTACATGGGCACACGACCTGTCCGCGCCGCGATCTACCTACGGATCAGTCAGGACCGAGAGATGGACGGCCTAGCCATCGACCGTCAGCGAGGGGACTGCATCGCGGAGGCAGAGCGTCGTAATTGGCACATCGACCTCGACCGCCTGCTCTACGTGGATCAGTCGATCTCGGCCACGGACCGATCCGTCAGTCGACCTGACTACGACCGCCTGGTGGCCGACTTCAGTGCGGGGCGTTGGGATGCCCTCGTCTGCTGGGACCTCGACCGCCTGACTCGCCAGCCTCGCCAACTGGAGGACTGGATCGACTTGGCCGAGGATCGCGGCCTGAGAATCGTGACGGCCAATGGCGAGGCCGACCTGGGCACCGACGCCGGACGACTCTTCGCGCGCGTGAAGGCCGCAGTCGCTCGGTCGGAGGTCGAACGTAAGAGCGCCCGCCAGAGTGCTGCACAGGCACAGCGAGCAGCGCAAGGGCGTGCTCCGAAGGGTGTACGCCCCCTCGGCTACACCGTCCAGGGCGATGTCATCGAGCACGAGGCAGAGACCGTCAAGGTAATCTATTCCAAGTTCGCCGCAGGAGCATCGCTGCGAGGCATCGCTGCGGCGCTCTCAGGCCGAACCGGAACTGACCTACCGAACGTGCCACCTCTCCCCCGCCACAGCCGCACCCTGATGCAGGAACGCAACGCCATCCGCGCACAACGGGGTTTGAAGCCGCGCCCTGTCCCCGACGACGAACCATGGAGCCCCAGTACTGTCCTCGGTATCCTGCGCAACCCGAGGTACGCCGGATACTCCACCTACACACCGAAGACCGTGCTGAAGAATGGAGACCGCCGTCGCTCGTGGCGAGCAGCGATTCTCCGAGACGAGTCCGGCGACCCGGTGCGCGGCCAGTGGGAGCAACTCGTAGATGAAGGGACGTGGTGGGCGGTGCAGGAGCGTCTTGACGACCCGCAGCGACGGACCAACCGCGCGGGCACCGATAGGAAGCATCTTGGCTCGGGCCTCTACCTCTGCGGCTGGGTCGATCTCGCTACAGGCGATGAGTGTGGGCGACCAGTTCGCGCTCACTCCCAGCGCTACCGCTGCGCCGGGCACATCATGCGGTCAATGGCGCAGATCGACGCCTACGTCATCGAGACGGTACGAGTGCGCCTCGCGCGACCCGACCTGCGCAACCTGCTCCCCAGCCGCGATGAGCCTCGGATGGGCGTAATCGCCGCCGAGATCGAGCAGCATCGTGGACGAATCGCCCGCGCACAGGCCGACTACGATGGGGAGATCATCGAAGGACGCGATCTGACCCGAATCCGGGACAAGGCCGAAGCCGCCATCACCGCCCTCGAAGCCGAACGTGTACGGCTGGCGTCTGGGACGAACGCGAGCGAGGTCTTCGCCGCGAAGGATCCCGTGACCGCGTTTGACGCCGCAGACCTCGCGACGAAGCGATCGGTCATAGATGCACTCTGCGAGGTGCGCCTGCATCCACACCCCCGAGGACGAAAGCCATTCGACCCAGCCACGGTAACCATCACCCCCGCGTAGCCGGTGAATCCGACCCACGAGTTCTTCCGTTGGGCTTGCGACACGCCGAAGAATAACCCTGCAATCAAAGTTTTTGAGGGGACGGGCGGCATGTGTACGAACGCCTTGAAGCAGGCGACCCAGCGCTTAGCGAAGCACCCAATCTAGGCAATAGCGGCCTGCCTCTCGGCCTTAGTGAAGCAGTTTTCCGCTATTTCGATCTGCGACCTAATTGCTCTTATGAAGAGCAAGTCGCAACTGGCCCGCACGGCGCAACTCGCGCAGGTGGAACTGGCTCGCGCGGTCCGACACGGAAATGCCCGCGAGGTACATGCCGCGCGTCAGCGCTTCCAGGTGGCGCGCGCTCGGCGTGCCTTGGCAGAGGGAGTCACGGTTGCCCTCACGAATCACCAGCGCCAGTCCATCCTGGCGCTGGTCGCCGCGCTTCCAGTCGATGACAGCCGAGGTGATTCGGCATGAGGAATCAGACACGACCACGTGACGAGCGCGTGATCCAAGCCGCCGCACGAGCGCAGGTCGCCACTTGGCCAAGCCTCACACGCGACCAGGTGGACCGGCTTCGCCGTCTCCTCGGGTCCCAGAGGGACACGGAGAACACATATCGAGGCGGTGATCGCTCATGACCGCCTTCGACCGCTTGGTCGAGCGTCTCGATGGTGTGCGCGGTAGAGGCTCCACCGCCATGGCCCGATGCCCCGCCCACGACGACCGCAATCCGTCTCTCAGCGTCAGGCGTGAGGCAGACCGTGTGTTGATCTACTGCCACGCAGGCTGCTCCACGGACGAAGTACTTGAGGCGCTGGGGTTGGTAGCCCGCGACCTCTATGACGAGACCCGCGAGGCTCGCCGGCCCGACGACCGCTGGCTCCCACGTGACCTGGAGTGGGGAGAGTCGTACGAATACTGCTCTGCCGACGGGGTACTCGCCTTCGAGGTGATCCGCGCCCGCAAACCGGGCGGAGGAAAGGCTTTCCTCCAGCGCCGACCGGACGCCGGGTCGCGCTCTGGCTGGGCTTGGAGCGTGCGCGACCTGCGCCCTGAGCAGCGCGGAATCCCCTATCGCCTCCCGGAGGTCCAGCAGGCCATCGCGGCAGGCGAGACCATCTGGATCGCAGAGGGCGAGAAGGACGTGGAGGCTCTACGTTCCGCAGGCGTAACGGCCACCTGCAACGCGGGCGGCGCGGGCAAGTGGTCGAGCACGCACGCTGAGCACCTGCGGGGCGCGAGGGTCATCATCACCCGTGACCGAGACAAGCCTGGAGCAGCCCACCAGCAGCAGGTCGCACGCTCCCTTGAGGGCATCGCGATGAGCGTCCGGCTGGTCGAGCCTGCCGAGGGCAAGGACGCTGCAGACCACCTATCCGCGGGCCGGAGTCTGGACGATTTCGTGCCGGTCGAGGGTGCCGAAGGCGATGAAGAGCAGACAGCCGGGGAAGCGACCAGCGCAGGTGCTGGCGGCAGTAGTGGGACCTGGTACGAGGCACGCGAGAACGGGCTCTACCTGCTGCGTGAGCGAGAGGGGCGCGACGGGGAGAGCGAGATCACCGCGACGCGCCTGACGAACTTCACAGCGCACATCGTGGCCTCAACTGAGGTGGACGACGGGGCGGAAGTCCAGCGCCGCCTCGACATCAAGGCGACCGTTGCCGGACGCACACGCATGGCCTCGGTCACCGCGTCGGAGTTCTCTCGAATGGAGTGGGTGATCCCTGAACTCGGCCCGGCGGCAGTGGTCGAAGCGGGCCGCGGGATCAGGGACCATGCTCGCGCTGCGATCCAGGCAGTCTCCGACCCCGCCGAGGTGCGGGTGATGGGACAGATCGGCTGGCGGCAAATCGACGGCGAGTGGGTCTGCCTGCACGCGGGCGGAGCCATCGGAGCGCACGGGCCCGTCGAAGGTGTGGAGGTCAACCTCCACGGGACCCTCACCGGCTACACACTGCCGAAGCCAGGAGGCGTCGAGGACGTGCAAGCATCGCTGTCCATTCTCGACGTGGCACCCGACCGAATCACCCTGCCACTGCTGGCGGCGGTTGTCCGCGCACCCCTCGGTGGGGTGGATATGGCCGTGGGCCTGCACGGGCAGACTGGCATCGGCAAGAGCGAACTCGCCGCTCTCGCGCAGCAGCACTACGGCTCGGCCATGAACGCGCGCTCTCTCCCGGCTTCGTGGTCCTCAACAGCGAACTCGTTGGAGGAGCAGGCGTTCCTCGCCGCAGACGCGCTCCTGACGGTGGACGACTTCGTGGCGAGTGGATCACCTCGCGATGCCGACCGGCTGCACGGTGCTGCTGACCGCCTCATCCGAGGCGCGGGCAACGGCGCAGGGCGTGGCCGAATGGCGAAAGACGGCACGCTGCGGGCCGCTCGCCCGGCTCGCGGCATGATTCTGGTGACCGGCGAAGAAGTGCCGCGCGGCCAGAGCCTCCGAGCCCGGATGATGACGCTGGAGGTTCGACCGGGCGACGTGAACTGGCAGTCGCTCAGTGGCGCCCAGCAGCACGCCGCCGGAGGAACCTACGCCGCCGCCCTCGCGTCCTACCTGCGCTGGCTGGCCCCTCATCTCGATGACGTGCACGGACGCCGAGGCGAAGAGATTGCTGCGCTGCGCGGCCAGGTCTCCGCTCTGCACCGCCGGACGGCCACCGGCATCGCCTCGCTCGCATGGGGCTGGAAGGTCTGGCTGGAGTTCGCCATCGAAGTCGGCGCGATCACCGACGAGCAGCGTGACCGACTCTGGCAGCGTGGGTGGACGGCGCTGCTGGCCGCTGCGGAGGCGGCGAATGTGGCCGTGGGCGAGACCGACCCGGCACAGCGATTCCTCGTGCTGCTCGGCTCCGCCGTGTCATCCGGGCGTGCCCACGTCGCCGCACGCGATGGAGGTTGCCCGCCGAGCGAGCCCGGCGCGTGGGGCTGGCGCTCTCGTGACGGCGTGATGACCGACATGGGCGCTCGGATCGGCTGGACAGAGGGGACCGATCTCTGGCTCGATCCCGAGGCCGCATACACCGCCGCGAAGACGGCTGGTGAAGGGCTGAGCATCGACCTGGAGACCCTGCGGTCGCGGCTCTCGGACGGAGGGCTGCTCCAGAGCCATGAACCGAGCGGAAAGACCGGCGTGCGAGTGCGCCTCCAGGGCCGACAGCGCCGGGTGCTGCACCTGAGCGCCGACGCGCTGGGAGAGGCCGCCGAGGTGAGACACCGGGGTGTCTCAGGGGTGGCACAGGATGACTCAGGTCGAGACACCGTGAGACACCACCGAGACACCGGGGTGTCTCAGAGAGAGATGCCTTCTGACCAGGGGGAATACCTCCTGCACCCAGGTGAGACACCTGAGACACCCTGGGGTGAGCACGTGACGCAAGTTTCCGGCGATTTCGGGCCTTTGGAGGGCCTGGAAGGGCCTGAAACTGGCTCTACGGGTGCATATACCCCGCACACAGTGCCCAGCGTGTCTCGGGTGACTCACCTGCTCGGCGGCGCGTGGGGGTGACCCGATGACCGCCTAAACGACCCCAGCGATGCCCTGCTCGACGCCCTCACCCGCACCGAGGTCATGTCCGCCTGGGCGAAGTCACAGTGGGCAGCGTCATCGGCTCTGACGGCACTCGCTACCGAGTGCGACTCCAGGGCTCGTCGTGCGCCCGCTCTTGCGCCGCCGCGCCGCCTTCGCCGTGGGGTTGTTGGAGAGATGGTGCGGCACCCGGCATTCCTATGCAGTTGACCCTGCGAATGACGGTGCAAATGGCGCTGATAGCAGTTGCAGGGCAACTCTGCACGGGTTTGACCCCCGTTCACCGCGTGATCCGGACTCTGCTGGCCCCTCGCCGAGGCTCCGCCGAGGAGCAGCACAGTGTGCTTCAGCGACCCCTGCGTCGGACCTGGTGGGCGTGGAATGGAATCTGCTCGTTGTTGCCGTGAAGGAGAACTCCGCTGAACGGGTTGAAGGAAGGTAGGCGCTACCGCAGTAGCGCGAGCAACAGGATGATTCCGAGGCAGCCCGTGCTACCCGGATAGATGGGCAGAACAGAGGTCGTCGTCCGGAGCAGGGGCAAGCGCACCGCTGGTCGTGAGACCGGGCACGTGCGGAGATTCGGGTCGGTGGGCTGGAGTGCCTGATCTCGGGCTGAGTCGGTCTATGCACCCGGAGGACGTGGCCTACCCGCTGCTGGAAACGGGAGGTGGCTGGCTTCGTGCGGGACGGGCGGGTCGTACTGCGAGGCGGGGTCCCTGGGCTCACCCGTCTCGTGTAGGCCGGTCGCTGGGCGGGGACGGGCACGGGCGCGGAAGGGCCGGAGGGGTCGCCCGAGAAGCGGCACTACCGGCCTCTCAACGGGCGGGGGTACTGCGTGAACTCGGGACCGCGAGGGACAGACCTCGACGTTGGGGACCTCCGCTGTGCGCGTGGGCACCAAGTCAGTGCGCGCGACCTGGGAGCACGGCACCTGTCCTCGGCGTAGCCCTGGCACTGCCCACGCTGGGGGGCACACTCAACTCTCACCATCGCCCGCTGTCTGACCCGCCGAATAGGCTCGGTCTCAGAGGCAGGAGGTAGGTCATGGCGAATCCATATGTGGCTGGGGCGGTTGGCACCGCCGCAGTAGGCGCGGTCGCAGGGCTGGGGGCTCGCGGCAAGGACACCATGGTCATGGACCAGGACGTGCAGCGCGATCTCGACTCGCTGCTGACCACTGGCAGCCTTCCGCACGGAGTACAGCCCGCCTTCTCGCTCACACCACGCCGTCAGAGAGGGATCGTGTCCCGGTACCTCCTGGGGATAGGTCTCGGGGGCTTCGGGGCTTGGCTGGTCACCCTCGTCATCGCCGTGGCGGTCATCGAGGGAACCGGCCAGGAGGGGGCCGCTGCCGAGAAGGTCATCCCCTCGCTGATGGTCGCAGCACTCGTCGGCTTCGGCGGCTTCATCATCCCGGGACTGCTCATCGGTGCCTGGCTGTGGATACGCGAGAGCAGAGCCCGCATCCGTGAAGCGACTGCCGAGACATACCGCATGTACTGGGCGGAGCGGGAGCGTGGGAGTGCTGCCTTGGCTCAGGGGCAGGCCACCCCTGACCAGGTGGCCGAGGTCCTGTTCCGCTTCCACACCGACTCAATGCCCGACCCCGCAGTACCTCCCTCCGGGTCATGGCATGGGGAGGTGGGTGAGCGGATTCCCGTGGTCGCGGAGGTGGAACTGATCGGCGCTGTCCCCGGATCGGACGACCCCTCACACGTCTACACGGTGTACTACCTGCGCACGGCAGAGCGGGACCTCGTGACCTGGCAGGCACGTGAGGACTACCGCCTTCTGGTCGGTGATGTGGTGACGCTCGATGCCCAGGTAAAGGCGCATTCCGTCCTCGACGGGGAGCGTCAGACTGAGGTCTTCTATTGCCAGGTTCTGGAGCGTGCCCGTCCCTCGCGCGAGTCGTGATTAGTCGGCCAGCACCCAGCGCAGTCCCGCATCTCCCAGCACCGCAGCCCTCACGTCCTCCTCGGTGAGGCCCGGCCCGATAGCCAATCAACGAATCGTGTCGGTGCGCCCGCCTACTCTGTCGCCATGACCCAGGACGCTCACCACCTAGATGAGATCGAGGCGCAGATTGCCGCTGAGGAGGCAGACGACGCTGCCCGTACTGACGACGAGCAGCGCCCGGGGATTAGGACCTACGACGGATGGTCGGACACAGGCGCCGCACCTCGCAGTATTCATGAGGAGAAGCAGCACGGCTGAGCGTCTCGGCAAGGTGCCTACGTCGATCACCGGGCTCTGGAGTGAGGCTGCCGTCGTGCTCGCCCTTCGCTTGACGAGTAGGCAACCGCCACGAACGAGCGCGGGTCGGAGTTGGGTGAGCACGGCACCATGGGCTGGCTCCACCACGAGCATGCACAGAGCGACCAGAATCTGACCATGGGCCCGCATTCCCGCACCGACGCTCGTGCCGCTGAGCGAACCGCTCGGTGGCACGAACCGCATCCGTACCAGCCCGAGCGTCGGTACGTTGACTTCGCGATCAACCCGTGGCACTACACCACGTGGGGCGGACTTGAAGGCATCGTCACAGGGAACCTGCTGTGGGCGAGCGAAAGCGGCGGGCTGAACGATCCCAGTGAGGTCGTTCGGGCAGCAGACAGCCTTCTCCGCACCTGGGAGGCATCGATCGACAACCTCGTGCCGGACGCGCCACGCGACGAGGTTGATCGCTGGCTTCGTGACATGACTGCGACCGTGACCGAACAGCGCTTCTTCTTCGTGTCGGCGTGCTTTGACGGTGACAAACTCCAACACTGGAAGTCGTACGCGGGCGGGCGCGGTTACGCCATCGAGTTGGACCGAGACGCCGAGTACCGCTTACTGGGACCTGCACCTACTCTGCACCGCCCTGGCTTCACTCCGTACCCCTGGTGGCGAGCAGTCACCTACGGCGACTACGACACTGGCCACTCGGCCCGAGGCGGCAGCCTCTTCCACGGCAGCGATGGGATCGTGGAGCATCTGCTTGATGAGTTCGCCGCGAAGTCGCGCGGGCTGCGCCCCGACGAGATCGCCTTCGGAGAACACCTCGAAGCCGCCTACCTCTCCTCTGTGTGCTTCAACAAGCACTCCGCGTACTCCGAGGAAGAGGAAACGAGACTCGCGTTCATCAAGCCCCCATTCGAGGGGTTCGTTCATCATCGCGACGGAGGCTTCTCGCCTTCGGGGCGAACCGCATACCTGAAGGTGACCGCCGATCAGTCCGATCTCCGCGCGTACAGCGTCACGGAGGTGCAGCCACTGCCGATCCGAAGCGTTCGTATCGGCCCTAGATACGGGACCGAAGTGAGCGGGGAGATCGCAACGGTCACCGCACTCCTCCGGGACAACGGCTACCCCGATGTATCGGTGGATGCTTCGAGCATTCCGTACCGGGGATGACGCGCACGACGTACGACCTGTCCTCCACTGCAACTGGCCGCGTAGGCCAATCAGGTCAGGCCGCGACCGGCTCGTCGCGCTCTAGCCAGCGGTAGAGCGTCGCACGCCCGACACCCAGCGAGGCCGCAACTTCCGTCATGGGCGTCCCCGCGTCGAGCAGCGCCCGTGCCGCGCGAGCCTTGCCTGGGGTCATCACGGTCTTGCGTCCGCCGACGCGGCCCCGAGCACGAGCAGCGGCCAGCCCGGCTCGTGTCCTCTCCTGGATCAGCGCACGCTCCATCTCGGCCAGGGCTCCGAGGACGTGGAAGATCATCTTCCCTCCAGGCGTGCTGGTGTCGAACCCCTCGGTGAGGCTTCGGAAGTGCACTCCCCGCTCCCTGAGCCCGTCTACAACTTCGAGCAGGTGTGGCAGGGAGCGCCCGAGGCGATCAAGTCGCCAGACGGCGAGGGTGTCTCCGGGTCGGAGGTAGTCCAGGCAGGCTGACAACTGCGGGCGCTCGGTCTTTGCCCCGGAGGCGTGCTCTGTGAACACTCGCTCTGCATCCGCCGCCTGGAGTGCATCGACCTGCATGGCCGGGTCTTGGTCCTGGGTGCTCACTCGGGCGTATCCCACCAGCGCCATCGTCCTTGTCCTCTCTCGGTGCTTCAGTACATCGACTGTCTCAGAAGCCACCGACACGTCACCGAAACGGACATAGATTCCGGACACGAGTTCTGAGACGCGATCCGCAGCCCAAAGTCCTTGCCGTGTCGGGTGCTTCACTAACGGTCGATTTCGGGCATGCTGGACCTGCTGGTCTTGACCGCGACCGCAGGACTATCAGCGAGGAGGTGCTCTGTGTTCGTGTCACGCATCCGTGTTCAAAGGTTTCGCGGCTTCGAGGCCCTGGAGTTGAGTCTCAACGGTCATGTGGCTGTCGTTGGCGAGCCAAGAGCAGGACGATCGGACCTTCTCCTGGCGTTGCGGAGGGTCCTGCACCCTCGAAGCACGAGCACGCGGCTTGACCCCCTCGATATCCACCAGCCGGTCACTGACGCTCTGACCGAGGTCGAGGTCTCGCTCACTGATCTTGGCGACGACCTTGAGCAACTACTCGATCCGTACTTGGAGTTGCTGAATCACGAGACCGGACTGCCGGCCTCGAAGGATGACGAGCAGGAGCCCGAGTTGGGTGTTCGCCTGTGCTACCGCGCCCGGTACGACAACGAGACTGACACGGGCGAACACTGGGTGGACTGGGCACGGGACAGCGACCCCGCCAATGACACCTTTGCTCGTGCACGGCGGATCGAACGAGAGGCACTGCCCGTGGCCTGGGTGCAGGCTGAGACGCCCCTACAGGTCCGCGCGGAAGGCGCGTTTCGTGCACTCATGGATGGTGCGCGTCCCGGGGCGGTGGCAGACGCCCTCGACGGCCTGGTGATCAACGTCGCTGAGGCCACCGAAACCTTCAGCCAGAGCGAAGCGGTCTCGAAGACGGTCGGCGAGGTTCTCGACGCTGGAGTCACCGCACTGCTTGGCGTCGAAGACGCCGATGACGTCTCTTTCGTGGCCGAGGACGGTTCCCTCGCTGGATTGCTGCGGGCTCTACGCCCAGCCCTGGACATGGATGGAGGCGTGCCGTTGCCATTATCCAGCCACGGCTCGACGGCTAGCGCCATTGTCGCGAGTGCAGAAGCCGTGGCTTCAGCGAAACGACGTAAGGACGAGGGTCTGGTCGTACTGGCCGATGACTTCGGTGACGCGCTTGATGCCTCAGGGGCAGAGCACCTGGCGCTGAGGCTCAGAAGGGCCTCTAGCCAGATCTGGATAGCCGCCCGCCGTGCGGACCCACTCCGTGCGTTCAAGCCAGAAGAAGTCGTACGGCTGACCCGCAGCCATGGGTCCCGAATGCACCATCGGCTAGCCCCCTCTTCCGACAAGAAGGTCAGGAGAGCACGCCGTGACCTGCTGCCGCACCTACTCGCAGGCTGCACCAGCAGGACTGTCGTACTGGTCGAGGGGCCACACGATGTTGAAGGGCTGGAGGCGGTCGCGCGCCGGATGGGCCGGCTCGGGCGAGTTGGTGGTGACTTGTCCAGTCAGTCGATGCGTCTGCTCGGCGCGCCGGGGGCGACCGGGGGCAAGGACGGGCTCGCCGACTTGGCCCGCCTCGCCAATGAACTCGGCTTCCACGTGCGAGCCGTAATCGACAACGACGCTCCGGGGAAGGACGACGCCCTCTATGACGAACTTGAAGGCCTAACCGAGCAACTCATTATTCTGCCGGAGCGGACGGCAATCGAGCGGGCACTCGTGCACGGGCTGGATGCGCCAGCCCTCCGGACAGCCATCGGGGGCATCGTGTCGGGCTACGGGTTGGTTCCATCTGATTGGGGATTGCCGGACCTGGACGATCTTGATCAGACGGACGAGCCTGCTCTCGTCCAAGCAGTACTGCGGAAGAAACTCTTGAAGAAGAGCCCTGGACTGCATGCGCCCTGGGTCCAGGCACTACCTAGACGATACGTACCGCCGATTGCCGAAGCGGTCCTCCGTGAACTTCATGAAGGCTCGCTCGGCCGGGTCGTGCTGAGCGATCCATGACAGAGTTCGAGCCAACCGCAGAACAGCGGCGTGTCATCGAGTGCACCCAGCCTCTCCTGGTGGTCCTTGGCGGAGCGGGCACCGGGAAGACGACGACGGCATGCGCCGCCGCTCGGGCTCACCTGGAGCGTCAGAACGTCACCGACCGCGTGCTCTTCCTGTCGTTCTCGCGGGCGTCTGTGGGTCGGGTCTTGCAGCGTGCTCGTGGTGTTGTCGGGCCTTGGGGCTCACAGATCGACGTCACGACTTTCCATGCCTTGGCATGGTCCATCGTCCGGCGCTTTGGGGCGGTCGTGGGTCACGAAAATCCAGTGCTACGGCCGCCCGCTTACCAACGCCTGCTGGAGGACCCCGAGGCTCTGGGGTACGACGATCTGATCCCGCTAGCACTGAAGGTGCTGGAGGAGTCGGCGGCCGTCAGACGACACGTCGAACGTCGTTGGGGTCTGGTTATCGTTGATGAGTATCAAGACACCGGTGACCTACAGACAGAGTTGATCGACTCAGTGTCTACGGGCTCCCGCCGCATGCTCCTGGGCGACCCAAACCAGTGCATCTACGCATCGTTCCTCAGCGGCGCTGGGGTCCGCGCCGAGCGGATCGAGGATGCTGCCGACGAAGCCGGTGCCGAAGGTGTTGTTCATCTACCTCCGGCCTCCCACCGAGATAAGACCGGCCTGATTCCTGCAATCGCCCAAGCGATCATGCGAAGAGAGTTCGAGCACGAGGCAATCCATGAAGGGCTTCGCTCCGGGCGAATGGTTGTCGAGAGCAGTATCACCGCTGCCGACGAGGGGACGTCCGTGGCCCGGTGGGTTCAGGCGTTGACGGCGGAGAATCTCAGTGTTGGGGTCTACTGCCATCACAACGACATGCTTGCTGAGTTGTCGGACCGTTTGCAGGAACAGGAGATCGACCACGACATCGCCGGTATGTCCGACGCACTGAGCCTCGCCCTCCTCGCGCACGTCGAGATGTGCAAGTACGCAGCCGGGGCGAGCGAATGGGATGAGGTGCTCCAGTCCGTCGCTGTGTTCGTGGCCAGCGCGCAGAAGGGCTCTCAGGTTCCGCCGCTCGCCTGGAAGATCATGCGGGAGGTCGATGGGAGCCTGGGAAGGCGACTCAGCGATCTCCGGCGTGCACTTGAGGAGGCGACGCTGGCAGACGCCACCGGAATCGCTGCTGACGCCCACTCTCGGATTGGACTACCGGCGAAGTCCCGCGCTTGGAGCCAGGCCACCACGATCTTGCGCCCGATGATCGCGCGGGCGAAGCGAGCCAGGGATTCACAATCGGCCGTACTCGCGCTGGCACGTGAGGCGGAGCAGGCCGCGTCTGGGCTCCTCACCGATGTGGTGGACGACCCGGGGGATGTGCAGTTGATGAATCTGCATCAGACCAAGGGCCGCGAGGCCGACGCGACCATCGTTGTCCTCCGCGCCACAGACTTCTTCGGGAAGTATGAGAAGCCCCCGTACGAGAACACGAGTCGGCTGCTCTACGTGGTGTTTTCGCGCGCCCGGCACAGAGTCGTGCTGCTTCTCGTGGGCCAGGGGCTACCAGCCCAGGTCGCCCCGCTGGCCTCTCTCGCGAGCCTGACGGGGACATGATCCCCATGACTCGCCGAGGAGATCGTCCTCGGCGGATCAGGAGACTTGGAAGAGTCCGACATAGGCCACACGATGTTGGCCTGCCGTCTCCGCGAAGAGGTCAACCCCCGCAATCAGCCGCACCTCGACGGTAGGCGTCTTCATCCCACCTGCCGCCGATTTCATCTCTCGGAGGTGGTCAGAAGCCCTCTTCTGGGAAAGTCGGTCGCCCTTCTCCACCCAGAGTAGGAGTAGGTTCCGAACCTTCGGGTAGCCCGGCTCCACCGTTGCCCTAAGGCTTGCCAGTTTCTCGGCATCATCCTTGAGTTTCTTGCGTGTGTAGAGTCCGAACTCCAAGCGTGTCTCGGTCCTTCCCTTGGAATCGAACAACGAGACATCCGTAGCAAGTGGCCGACCCCGGCTCCCCGTCAGGTATGGCCGCTCCCACATGGCAGATACGCCGCGCCGCTCGAACGCTCGCTGGGCCAACTGGTAGAACCGATCCACAACCGTGACCTCGTAGGCAGCCCCCCGCAGGTGGTTCTGAAGCGAAGCATTGACCGCAGGAGCGTCGCGGTCAAGGACGCGGCGTTCTGTGTTGACAATCGAGATCGCTGCCTGGGTCAGCATCACCAGTTCTTCCAACTCGTTCGCGACCTGCGGAGATGGCCGCCCACGAGACGGGTAGCGAACGATCCTCATCCCGAGAACCTAGCAATCGAGGACTCGATCTGTGTTCGCAGCGAGTCGATAGCCGGCACCGGGACGCCGCTCGTGCCCGGCGAGAGCGCAGCATCCGCCAGCGTGGCACCATCGCCCGACGCGCCGGTCATGTTGCCACTGAGGCACCAGACGGAGGCTCGTGCCCATCGCACACGTGATCGACCAGTTCGCTAACCGGAACCCCTAGACCATGTGCCAGCGCGTGCAGGGTGCGGATGTTGGGCGACTTCTGACCGGCCTCGACGGTCAAGATCGTGCGTCGGCTCACCTCCGTCTCCTCTGCAAGTCGGTCTATGGACCAGCCCAGCGACTCGCGCGCTTGCTTCACCGCCCACCCAAGTGCACGCAAGTCGGGACGCGGCACCCTCGGGGGGAGGTCAGAGTTGAGTCGGGGCACCTCTCCAACGCTGGCGGTCGGTGCACTAAAGTGCAGTGCCCCAAAGTGCACTACTGTGGGTTCCTAGTGAAGCAACTTTGGACCTGAAGGACAAGGACTCATGCGACGGAACTCCCTGGCGGCACTGGCGGTCTCAGCAGCATTGCTGCTCACGGCATGCAGCGGGGGTGGTGCACCAGAAGGGATCAGTGGCCCAGACGGAGACGGTGGGACGTGGGCTGACGGCGCTCATCGAAATTCCCCAGTGATGCTCATCTGAATTCCCCACCCGTGTGGCACCGCCAGAGTAGGCGGGC